>JBJKPH010000080.1:0-15018 GCA_046706585.1 Bacteroidales bacterium
GGAAGGGAAGGATGTCGAATTCAGCTTCAGGCGATCTGATCAGGGAGTGAAGAAGATGAGTTTCAGGGTTGATTCCGGCAACCTTGTAGGTATCATGGGTGGTAGCGGAGTAGGAAAATCAACATTGCTCAACCTACTGAACGGTAAGCTTATTCCCGACAGCGGTGAAATATATCTGAATGGTTATAACATCAACACCGAAAGTGAGCCCCTGAAAGGATTGATAGGGTATGTGCCCCAGGATGACCTGCTTCTGGAAGAACTCACGGTATTCCAGAACCTGTACTACAATGCCAGGTTATGTTTCGGCGACTGTTCCGACGAGGAAATAAGGAGAAGGGTCAGGGATGTTCTGGTAAATCTGGAGCTTGAAGATTTTGCCGACCTTCAGGTTGGTGACCCTCTGAATAAAAAAATAAGCGGGGGCCAGCGAAAGAGACTTAATATAGGACTGGAATTGATAAGGGAACCTGCGGTTCTGTATGTCGACGAACCAACTTCGGGTCTTTCATCCCATGATTCAGTGAAAGTAATGGAACTACTGAAAAGCCAGGCCAGAAAAGGAAGGCTTGTTTTTTCAATTATCCATCAGCCATCTTCTGATATACTGAAACTGTTCGACAGAATGTGGATCATTGACAGGGGAGGGTTTCTGATCTATGACGGCGATCCGGTCGAATCAATTGTCAATTTAAAGACCGAAACATCGCAGGCAAATGCGGCAGAGAGCGAGTGCCCTACCTGCGGAAATGTTGAAACAGATGATATTTTAAGGCTGATAGAGATAAAGGAAGTAACGGATGAGGGATATGAAGGTCTGAACAGGGTAGTACAGCCTGAAGAATGGTATGCCAGGTATAATGACAATATGAAAGTTCAGGTGGAAGGATCTTCTGAAAAGCAGGAGTTACCTGAAACAAGATTCAGGGTTCCAGGTAAAATGTCCCAGTTCAGAACTTTCTTCATAAGGAATATTCTCAGGAAATTCTCAGACACTCAGTACCTTGTGATAAATCTTCTTGAGTCACCACTCCTTGCCCTTATTCTTGCTTTCCTGTCGAAATACAGCATTAACGGAGAATACCTTTTTGCAGATAACAAAAACCTGCCGATATTTTTATTCATGGGGATCGTGGTTGCCCTGTTCCTGGGTCTTACTGTCAGTGCAGAGGAGATCTTCAGGGACAGGAATATTCTCGAGCGGCAAAAATTCCTCGAAATAAGCCGCGCAAGCTACCTGGCATCGAAAATATCCCTGTTGTTTATCCTTTCTGCGATACAAACACTGCTATTTGTGTTGGTTGCAAATACCGTTCTCGAGATAGAGGGGATGTTCATAAGTTACTGGCTTATACTGTTTACCGTATCCTGCTTTGGTAATATGCTGGGACTGAATATCTCAGGTGGGATGAAAACGGTAGTAAGCATATATATACTTATACCTTTGATACTTGTTCCACAATTGTTGCTGGGAGGTGCAATGATCAGATTTGACGACCTCCACCGGGGCATTACACGCAAGGTTTATGTCCCTGTTGTAGGGGATATTATGACAACCAGGTGGGGCTTTGAGGCAATAACTGTGGAGACCTTTAAACACAGTGGATACGAAAAGCAGTTTTTCGATCTGGATATGCAGATAAGCCAGAACGACTGGTATGCATCGTTCCTTATCCCTCTGCTTGCGAAGAAGAACTCCGAAAGCCGTCAGGCTATAGGACTCCGGGAGTACCATGATCATTCGGAGAACAATCTATTCAAGATAGGGAAATATATGGACATGCTTTCATCTGTCTCAGGGATTGATGTAAAGGATATTACCGGTGATCTGAAATATGAAAAGTTTGATACGGTAATGTCAGATAAGGTTTCGAAAAGGCTTCTTGAATTGCAGGGGCATTTCAGATCGGTAAGCCAGAAATATCTGAATGCAAGGGATACTCTTATTATTGAAACAGAGGCTCGGAAAGGCAGTAATTATCTTGTCGGACTGAAGAACAGGACATATAACAAAAGCCTTGAATCGCTCGTTCTTAACAGGAACTATGTCGATAAGATATATGAAAATGAGGAAATGATAATTCAGAAATCAGATCCGGTGTTCATGTCTCCTTTGTCAAATGCGGGCAGGTCTCAGTTTTTTGCCCCCTACAAGATAATAGGACATAAGAAAATTGACACTATGTGGTTCAACCTTATGGCAATCTGGTTCTTTAATCTCCTTCTTTTTGTAACCCTGTATTTTAATGTACTTAAACACCTGATGGATTTCTTTGGTTCTTACAGGTTCCCGGTGATTTCAGAATCAGGTGGCAGATAATAATAGATAAAGAGGCATCGTTTGTCTCAAAACCTTGTTCGGATCAGTAATGGCAGGAGTAAAAGCCAAAAAAAAATACGGTCAGCATTTTCTTGTTGATAAAGGAATAGCAGCCAGGATAGTCGAAGGGCTTACCATGGAGGGGTATGATTCAGTGATTGAAGTGGGGCCGGGGACAGGAATTCTCACAGAATTGTTACTCAGGAAAGAGATAGGTGATTTCAGGGCTGTTGAGGTCGACAGTGAAGCTGTGTCGTATCTGAAGAATAAATTCAAAAGCCTGAACCTCGTCAGCGGAGATTTTCTTCGCTATGACATGGGATCGATGCCAGAGGGGAAAATAGGGTTGATTGGAAATTTCCCGTACAATATCTCAAGCCAGATACTTTTCAGGGTGATCGATAACCGCGACAGGATTATCGAAGTGACAGGGATGTTCCAGAAAGAGGTTGCTGAAAGGATATGCTCAGGGCCTGGTTCAAAAAGCTACGGGATACTGAGTGTTCTGCTCGGACTGTTCTACAATACCGGGATGTTGTTCACTGTTCCGCCGGGAGCGTTCAGGCCACCGCCAAAAGTAACTTCGGCAGTTATCAGGCTCAGGAGGAATAATGTCGTTTCAACCGGTTATGATCTTAATCTGTTCAGGAGGGTTGTAAAGGCCACATTCAACCAGAGAAGGAAGATGATCAGAAATTCGCTGGGTTCGGTAATTGACCTGACAGGTCAAAAGCATGAGTTCCTGAGTAAAAGACCCGAGCAACTCAGCGTGTCTGATTTTGAGACCCTCACAAGATGGGTTGAAGAGATAACCAGCGATCAGAAACTGTAACCGATGGCATCCACAGGATTCATCTTTGCCGCTTTGTAAGCCGGTGCATATCCTGCTATGATACCTATTGATCCCGAGATAATCATCGCCAGTATTATATTTGACATCGTAAGGTTTATCTGCAGGTCATACAGATAGCTGACCACCCGGGTTCCGGTGAAGACAAACAGTAATCCGAAAATTCCGCCCAGTAATGAGAGCAGGACCGATTCATAAAGGAATTGCCACAGTATAAATGCCCTTTTAGCACCAAGCGCTTTCTGTATCCCGATTATACTGGTTCTTTCCTTTACCGATACGAACATGATATTAGCAATTCCGAACCCTCCGACAAGTATAGAGAATCCACCTATGATCCACCCCCCGATGTTAATACCTGCAAATACAACCTCGAATCCCTGGGTAAGCAGGCTTGCCCTGTTGACGGAGAAATTACTTACCTGGCCCGGTTTGATCCTCCTGGCAGCTCTCAGGATCATTACAGCTTCATCTGAAAGCGACTCAACAGATTTTCCTTTGCGGGCTTTAAGCATAATATTTGTATCAATATTACGGCTTCTCAGGTTTATGAAGTTCCTGGCAAAAGCAACGGGCACCAGTGTCATCTGGTCCATCCCGCTGTCACCCAGCCCACCTGTTCCCTCTTTTTTGAAAACTCCTATGATGGTAGTCTTTATTCCTGAAATCGATATTTCCTTTCCAACCGGATCGGCACCTTTAAAGAACTCGTCGGCGACAACGGCTCCTATTATTGCCACTGCTTTGCCCGACGTACTTTCGTATGGTGAGAAGTACCTTCCCTTTTCGATCTCGAACGATCTTACCAGTTCCAGTTCATGGGTAGATGCCCAAATATATGCCTGATCGACCGATGCATCGCGATATTTCATGGGCCTGGTAAATATTGCTGAAAAGGCCGCCGCCGATGCGTTAACTGATTTCTTCCTTATTGCCTCGTAATCATCAAGGGTAGGTGCCGGCCACGCAAGCATGTCCCACCACGGTATATTGGGGTCGAATGACCATGGCATTTTCTGGATGTAAATAACATCATCACCAAGAGTGGCAATCGAATCCTTAACAGATTTTTCCATCCAGCTCAGTACGGTAAATACGGAAATAATTGCGAAGATACCTATGGTTATCCCGAACAGAGAGAGGAAAGTCCTGAGTTTATTTGTTGAGATAGAACTCATTGCAAATAGCAAACCCTCCTTTATTAGCCTGAAAAAAATCATCTTCGACCAGAATTAGTACTAAACTGTACCAAAGATAATCAATGATGTAATAGAACCTTCAACCTAACTGCCTGAAAAATACATTATAGATTGTGTTACAACAAAAAAATATCTATTTTTATTCGCTGGTTGTTTGGCTTCAATTTTAATCCTAATTTCCTGGTAATGAGAGAAAAGAGAATTAACAATGCATTGATTTCGGTATACTATAAAGATGGTCTTGAGAAGATTATAAAAAAACTTGATTCTCTTGGAATTAAAATTATATCGACCGGAGGAACACACAGCTTTATTGAAGGTCTGGGCGTGGAGGCTCTTTCAGTAGAGGAACTGACAGGTTATCCGTCGATACTGGGGGGCAGGGTAAAAACCCTTCATCCAAAAGTTTTCGGAGGTATTCTGGCGAGAAGGGATAACAGCAGCGATACAGAGCAACTGGAGGGTTACAAAATACCGGAGATTGACCTCGTAATTGTCGATCTGTACCCGTTTGAGGAGACTGTCAGATCGGGTTCAGATGAAAAGGATATTATTGAGAAGATCGATATCGGAGGAATTTCACTTATCAGGGCAGCAGCAAAGAACTATGCCGACACACTTGTTATTTCAGGGAGAGATCAATATGACACTCTTTTTGAACTGCTGGAGAAAAGGAATGGTACCACTACACTAAGTGAAAGAAGATCGTTTGCTGCAAAGGCATTTAACCTCTCGTCGGAGTATGATACTGCAATTTTCAACTATTTCAATATTTCGGAAGAACTACCCGTATTTAAGGTGAGCCGCGGGGGGGGCAAAATCCTGAGATATGGAGAGAACCCGCACCAGAAAGGGGCTTTCTACGGGAATCTGGATGAAGTGATTGAGCAGTTACACGGGAAGGAGATATCTTATAATAACCTGCTCGATATCGATTCAGCAATTAATCTGATTTCAGAATTCACAGATACGACATTCGCAGTACTGAAGCATAATAATGCCTGCGGGCTTGCATCGAGGGATAATCTTACGGAAGCATGGAAAGATGCCCTGGCAGGTGATCCTCAATCGGCTTTCGGAGGTGTACTTATCTGTAACAGGGAACTTGATAGTGAGACTGCAACTGAGATTGACAAACTATTCTTTGAGGTAATTATTGCTCCGGCTTACAGTCCTGAATCACTTGAGATTCTGAAGAAAAAGAAGAACAGGATAATACTTGTGCTGAAGAAGCACGCTGTTCAGGAAAGCAGTTTCAGGAGTGTTCTTAACGGGGTGCTCTGGCAGGAAAAAGACCTTAAGGTTGATAAGACCACTGAGATGACCCCTGTTACCAGAATATTACCCACGGCCGACCAGCTTGCCGACCTGGAATTTGCCAATAAGATAGTTAAGCACAGCAAGTCTAATTGTATAGTTCTGGCAGGGAACAGGCAGCTTTATGGTAGTGGTGTAGGTATGACCTCAAGGGTCGATGCGATGAAGCATGCCGCCGGGAAGGCAAGAAGTTTCGGCTTCAGCCTGTCGGGTGCCGTTATGGCATCAGATGCGTATTTCCCGTTCTCCGACAGTGTAGAGGTTGCTTTTAATGAGGGGATCAGGGTAGTTGTACAACCGGGAGGATCGATAAGGGATAAGGATTCAATAGAATTTTGTGATAAGAACGGGATGTCGATGGTATTTACAGGGACTCGGCATTTCAGACACTGATATTAATAATTTAAAATGACTCTTTGATGGGTGTATTTTCATTTCTTACTCAGGAAATAGCAATTGACCTGGGAACAGCAAATACGATCATAATCCATAACGATAAGATCGTTGTTGACGAACCTTCGATAGTTGCTGTTGATAAGAATACAGGGAAACTGATAGCAATAGGAGAACGAGCCAGACAGATGCATGGCAAGACTCATGAGAATATAAGAACAGTCAGGCCTTTAAGGGATGGTGTAATCGCCGATTTTAATGCTGCCGAACAAATGATCAGGGGAATGATCAAGATGATAAATAAACGGCCCGGCTTGTTTTCTCCGTCACTTAAAATGGTTGTCTGCATCCCGTCGGGTAGTACAGAGGTTGAAGTAAGGGCTGTCAGGGATTCATCCGAACATGCAGGAGGAAGGGATGTATACCTGATATTTGAACCGATGGCAGCAGCAATAGGTATCGGGCTTGATGTGGAGGCGCCGGAGGGTTGCATGGTAGTCGATATCGGAGGAGGAACCACAGAAATTGCGGTTATCGCCCTTGGCGGTATAGTATGCAACAAATCGATACGAACGGCTGGTGACGGATTCACAGCTGATATTCAGGCGTACATGAGGCACCAGCATAATATAAAGGTGGGTGAGCGCACTGCTGAAGATATCAAGATAAATGTAGGAGCAGCCCTGCCATCGCTGGAAGAACCGCCGGCTGATTTCGTTGTAAGGGGGCCAAACCTTATGACAGCAATGCCTGTTGAAGTGCCGGTGTCGTATCAGGAGATAGCACACTGCCTCGACAAGTCGATATCAAAGATCGAGACAGCTATACTCGGTGTTCTGGAGCAGACACCACCGGAATTGTATGCCGATATTGTTGCCAAAGGGATCTTTCTGGCAGGTGGAGGGGCATTGTTGCGCGGGCTCTCAAAAAGGCTCACCGACAAGATAAGCATACCGTTTCATATTGCCGAGGACCCGTTGCATGCGGTTGCCCGCGGTACGGGTGTGGCCCTGAAGAATGCCGACAGGTTCACATTCCTGATGAGATAATATGGGGGAATTAAATGAGAAGTCTCTTAAACTTCTTAATAAGATTTAGTAATGTTATCATCTTCCTTCTCCTGGAAGGAATAGCTCTCTATTTGCTTTCAAACGGTACGAGTTACCATAACATAAGACTTACAAATGCTGTTAAGTCATCGGAAGGACTTGTAAAGGAAAAACTATCCAATGCATCGGTATATTTTTCACTCAGGGAAATTAATAATACACTTATGGCTGAGAACCTGGAACTGAGAAATCAGCTCCAGAGGGCATACAGGAATGATGAACTGTCATTTTTTCCTGTTTACGATAGTATATACAGGCAGGAATATATATATACAAGTGCCGGTGTTGTAAATAATTCAGTCAACAGGCAAAATAATTTCATTACTATAAACAAGGGACTTGACCAGGGTGTCAGGGAAGGCATGGCTGTGGTGAGCTCAAAAGGCGTTGCAGGAGTTGTTGTCGGATCGGGAAGGAATTATGCTGTTGCAATGTCACTTCTTAACCTCAATTTCAGGTTAAGTGCACGATTCAGAAAGAATGGATATTTTGGTTCCCTTGTGTGGGACGGGCTTGACCCCAGGTTTGCCCTGCTGAATGAGATACCCAGGCATGTGGAGATCAATATAGGCGATACGATCGAAACAAGCGGATTTTCGGCTATCTTCCCCGAAGGCGTATTTATTGGTACTGTTTCAGATTTTAAAATCGTGGGAGGTGACTTTTACAGTATTAAGGTTGCCCTGTCAACTGAATTCAGCAGCTTAAGATACGTTTATGTTATTGGAAACCTTAACAGGGGAGAACAGATTGGCCTTGAAGATACGGTGGAAAACAGATTTATAAGAAATGCTCAATAGTCTGATTAAAAATACGGGTTTGTTTGTGCTGTTCCTGGTGATCCAGCTGTTTCTGATGAACAATATCCAGTTCAGTGGCTATGTTAACCCGTATATTTACATCCTTTTTATTATCCTGTTGCCATTCGATATCCCCACCTGGCTTCTTCTTATTCTCGCTTTCATTTCAGGATTGATAGTAGACCTCTTCAGTGGTACACCCGGACTGCATACTTCGGCCAGTGTAATGGCCGCATTTATGAGACCCTATGTCCTCTCCCTGGTAGCTCCGAGGGATGGATATGAACTGGGTGGATCACCAGGTATAAAAGTATACGGGTTCAGGTGGTTCCTTCTTTATGTATCAATTATTGTTCTGATCCACCATTTCACACTTTTCTACATCGAGGTTTTCAGCTTTTCCTATTTTTTCAGGACCCTGGCAAGGGTGATAGTAAGCTCTCTCTTCAGCATAGTATTCATCATGATAATCCAGGCACTTCTAATAAGGAGGTAAAGGTGTGGCAGTTCTGAAAGACAAATATCTCAACAGAAGGCTCTTCTATTATTTGGCAGTCATTATTGTAGCGATAATACTGATCATTAAATTATTCGTTATTCAGGTTGTCGATACTTCATACCGTGTATCTGCCGACAACAATGTATTGCGTTATGTTACACAGTATCCTGCCAGAGGGCTTATCTATGATCGTAATGGGAAGCTGCTGGTATTCAACCAGGCAGCATATGACCTGATGGTTATACCCGGACAGGTAGAAGAGATCGATACAGCTGAATTGTGCGGGATACTCGACATTTCGATTCAGTCGTTTGAAGAGCGGATGAAGGCTGCCCGCAGCTATTCGCGATATGCACCTTCAGTATTTTTGAAGATGGTTTCGTCGGAAACATATGGCCGTTTGCAGGAGATACTTTATAGATATCCGGGATTTTACGTACAAACAAGGACCCTGAGAAAATACAGTTACCCCGTTGCAGCACACGTGCTGGGCTATGTAGGTGAGGCCGATGATCAGCTGATAAGCTCTGACCCCTACTACCATATGGGCGACTATATAGGGGTTAGTGGTATAGAGGCATCATATGAGAAGGAGCTGAGAGGAGAGAAAGGATTGAATATATTACTGGTAGATGTGCATAACAGGATCAAGGGAGCATACCTTGATGGCAGGTACGATTCGCTTCCCGTTCCCGGATCCGACCTTGTGTCGACACTTGATATCGACCTTCAGCTATATGCCGAGAAGCTTATGAAGAATAAAAACGGCAGTGTGGTTGCACTGGAGCCCACCACCGGTGAAGTACTGGCACTGGTTTCCAAACCTGATTATGATCCTTCCCTGATGGTGGGACGGATAAGATCGGAGAATTTCCGAATGCTGCAGGCCGATACTTCAAAACCCCTTTTCAACAGGGCCCTGATGGCATCATATCCCCCCGGATCGACTTTTAAGACAATAAACGGACTGATCGGACTGCAGGAAAAAGTTGTAACACCTTCATACGAATATTTTTGTGACGGAGGCTACTGGGCTCCTGGTGTGCATGTTGCATGCCACCATTTCGCTTCGTTCGATATGGCAGGTGCGATAACAGCTTCATGTAACACCTATTTTTGTGATGTATTCAGGAAAATAATCGAGAATCCTGCATTTGGATCAACATCGGAAGCTTACAGTAAATGGCGGTCATACCTTGCTGAATTTGGTTTCGGATCAAAGCTGGGGATCGATTTTCCGAACGAATTGACAGGATTTGTCCCGGAACCCTCATATTACGACAGGTATTACGGCGAAGGGAGATGGAAATCACTTACCATACTTTCACTTGCCATTGGTCAGGGTGAGCTTGGGACAACACCACTACAGATGGCCAATATGGCCGCAACCATAGCAAACAGGGGCTACTATTTTACACCTCACATAATAAAGAAAATTGAAGGAAGCGACAGGCCCATCGATCCCGCTTTCACAACGAGGCATGTAACTTCGATCGATTCGGCAAATTTCGAAGTGATAGTTAAGGGGATGAAGGGAGTGGTAAATGGTGGCCCCGGAGCCACTGCCAGTCATGTGAGGGTAAATGATATTGAGATATGCGGGAAGACTGGAACTGCAGAAAACCCCCATGGACCCGATCATTCGATCTTTATTGCTTTCGCTCCTGCCGATAATCCCAGGATAGCTCTTGCTGTTTATGTCGAGAACAGTGGTTTCGGGGCAACATACGCGGCCCCTATAGCAAGCCTGATGATAGAAAAATACCTGAAGAACGAAATATCGAACAAGTGGCTCGAAAATAGTATACTGAACCCGGTAATTGTTGCTGATGATGCAGAGGAGAATTAATATATGGGCAAATCTTGACTGGGTAACCATTGTAATTTACCTGGTGCTGGTGTTCTTTGGATGGATAAATATTTATGCTGCCGTATATAACGAAGAGCATTCAAGTATACTTGACTTTTCACAGCGTTACGGTAAACAGATCATCTGGATATCGGCCGCTGTTATTATTGCTGTATCAGTTCTTCTGATCGATAGCCGGTTCTATCTTTTTTTCTCTTATCTCTTTTATCTTGCAGTTATATTGGGTTTGCTACTGGTGCTTGTACTGGGAAAGGAAGTGAACGGAGCAAGGTCGTGGTTCGAACTGGGCTCTCTCAGCCTTCAGCCATCTGAATTTGCAAAATTTGCCACAGTCCTGGCACTTGCAAGGTATCTAAGCGGAAAGAACCGTGAACTGTCACAGCCTGTTACCCTTATTGCATCTCTTGCTATAATCTTTACACCTGCTTTATTGATAATACTACAGCCCGATATGGGTTCGGCCCTTGTATATTTTGCACTTGTTCTGGTTCTTTTCAGGCAGGGTCTCTCACCATATTTGTTCGTTTCAGGAATAATGGCAGCACTCCTTTTTATTCTCACACTGCTGCTGCCAAATATCTATATTTATATCGGTTTGGTCGGACTGGCTATCATCCTGCACCTGTTTTTTGGACGGAGTCCGGTTATTACATTCAAAGGTGTTGTAATTCTCTCGGTGATCACCGGCCTCCTGTACATACTGTTCAGATGGGTAAACGGGAATGTCAACCCAGGGCATATACTGATCATTGGAGTGCTGCTTACCGCTCTGGCAACTATATATTATATCTACAGGTACAAGGCAAAAACCCTGCTGATGATCTATGTATTCCTGATAGGGAGTATCCTGTTCGTGTTTTCTGTCAATTATGTATTTACGCGGATACTTGAACCACATCACAGAACCAGAATAAATATAATGCTGGGGATCGAATCCGATCCTTTCGGAAGAGGATATAACATCAACCAGTCAAAAATATCGATCGGTTCGGGTGGCTTTTCGGGCAAGGGATTTCTTGAAGGCACACAAACCAGATTTAAATTTGTACCTGAGCAGAGCACCGACTTTATTTTTTGCACGGTAGGTGAGGAGTGGGGTTTTCTCGGAACTTCATTCGTTGTTGTTATGTTCAGCCTTTTACTTGTGAGAATTATTGCTCTTTCTGAGCGACAGCGATCCTCCTTTTCGCGGATATACGGTTACGGGTTGTTCTCTGTTCTCCTGTTCCATTTTATTATAAATATCGGAATGACCATCGGACTGGTTCCTGTGATTGGTATACCCCTGCCATTTTTCAGTTACGGCGGATCTTCACTATGGGGATTTACAATACTTCTGTTTATATTCCTCAGACTTGATGCCAGCAGGAATGAATACCAACTGTGATCAGAAAGGAACAGTAAGCTGGTGAGAGAGCTGAATGCCAAACTCTCCCTCGACATATTCTATCAGTTGGGGAAAAAACTCCATGAAGTCGTCACCAAGTTCGTAATAGTTCTTCTTGAACGCTTTCATTACATATCTTGTTTCCGACGGGAGGCTTGTCCTTTTACTCATTGCCTTAAAAACAGTTTTGATCCCTTTAACCGAGCGGTACGATTCCAGCCAGTTGTGAATAATGAAAAACGGCATCCTTTCTTTCACCAGGTCAGGAAGAATGTCATAATTGTTAACCATTGCCCTGTAAAACTGGTATGTGATACTTTCCAGCGGACGTCTTGAATAAAAATCCCATTCCCTGGTAAGGTAATGATCATACAGGATATCTACCACCACACCTGCATACTTGTGATAATTCTTGAGGAAATGGATCTTGCTTCTGTGCACAACCGGGTGGCTGTCGGTAAATGAGTCGATATTACGATGCAGAATAATGCCTTTTCGTACCTGCTCCGGGAACTTCAGGTAATCCCTTCCCTTAACATAGTCTCCTATATAATTACCGATAATTATCTCGTCTGAATCACCGGAAAGATATATGTGGGCAAGTACATTCATTATGCGTAACTACATATAGTACGTTGAAGTTAAACAATTGTTTTTGCCTCATTAACATTTTCTTTAACATATTTTATGCCATGTTTAAGAAAATAGCTAAGCAGCATTATGACAGTAAGATAGCCAGATAATTGGAGAAATAAAATAATATGCTTTTAATAAGGTAATTAAACGCCAAAATTATAAATTTGAGAATGTTAACTCAAAATGAACACAATTCTCATATTTATTTAAAAAAAGGAGGATCAAATGTCAAAAAGAAATGTCATTATAATTGGAGCAGCAGGAAGGGATTTTCATAATTTCAATACCTTCTTCAGGGATAACGAAGCATATAATGTTGCAGCCTTTACCGCAGCACAAATCCCTGATATCGATGGCAGGAAATACCCTGCTGAACTGGCGGGAAGTCTTTACCCCGGAGGGATACCGATTTATGCTGAAGATGAACTGCCTGGGCTGATAGAGAAACTGAATATCCATGACTGTGTATTTTCATACAGCGATGTTCCATACCATAAGGTTATGTCGGTGAGTGCTATTGTTAATGCTGCCGGAGCCAATTTTATACTTCTGGGACCAGGTGAGACAATGGTAAAGAGCACCAAGCCGGTGATTGCAGTAGGGGCGGTGAGGACAGGTTGCGGGAAGAGCCAGACTTCACGAAGGGTAATTGAATTACTGATGGAGAAGGGGCTCAGGGTTGTTGCTATTCGTCACCCGATGCCCTATGGTGATCTTAATGCCCAGAAGGTTCAGCGTTTTGCCGAAATATCAGACCTGGCAAAACATAAATGTACGGTTGAAGAGATGGAGGAATACGAGCCACATGTAGTAAGGGGGAACGTGATCTATGCAGGTGTTGATTACGAAGCGATACTCAGGGCAGCAGAACAGGACCCCAAGGGATGTGACGTGATATTATGGGATGGAGGCAATAATGATTTTCCTTTTTATAAACCGGATCTTACGATCACAGTGGTCGATCCTCACAGGGCAGGGCACGAACTGAAATATTATCCGGGTGAAGTAACCCTCCGGCTTGCTGATGTGGTTGTAATAAATAAGATGGACAGTGCCTCTTCTCAGGATATCCAGGTTGTAAGGGAAAGCATTAGTAAGGTTGCACCCGGTGCTGTTGTTATTGATGGTGCTTCACCGATCAAAGTAGATGATCCATCGGTGATAAAAGGTAAAAGGGTTCTGGTTATTGAAGACGGGCCTACCCTGACTCATGGAGAGATGAAGATCGGTGCGGGTATAGTTGCAGCTAAAAAATTTGGTGCTTCCGAGCTTATTGACCCCAGGCCATTTACAGTGGGCAAGCTTAAGAGAACTTTCGAGAGATATCCCTCCATCGGGACGTTGTTACCTGCAATGGGCTATGGTGATGAGCAGCTGAAAGACCTTGAGACAACGATCAATAATACCGATTGCGATTCGGTTGTTATTGGTACACCAATTGACCTTAACAGGATAATAAAGATAAATAAACCCAATACCAGGGTATATTATGATCTCCAGGAGATAGGGGATCCTGATCTTACCAGTGTGCTGGACGAATTTATTGCCGGTCAGGGACTTAAATGATCCTTAGGGAAGGATTACTATTTTTTACCCAGCAGTCTGAACATATTCTTCTTGTAGGCTTCAACCCCTGGCTGATCAAAGGGGTTGATGCCTGTTGCATACCCGCTTATTGCACACGACATTTCGAAGAAATAGAATAATTGTCCAAGGTATTTTTCATTCAGGACGGGAACAGCTATCCTGATTACAGGAACTCCGCCTGCAACGTGAGCCATTACAGTTCCTTTCTCAGCTTTTGAATTGACTTCCGACAAACGTTTACCTTCAAGGTAGTTTAGATTATCGGAATCATCATCCTGGGCCGGTATGTGCATTTCGCCCGATGGTGTAGCTACTGAAAGCAGAGTTTCGAACATCATTCTCGGACCATCCTGGATATACTGACCAAGGGAGTGAAGGTCGGTAGTGAAATCAGCAGAAGACGGAAAGATACCTTTTCCTTCCTTACCCTCGCTTTCACCGAAAAGCTGTTTCCACCATTCAGAGAAATAATGAAGTGATGGTTCAAAATTGACCATCATTTCAACAGGTCTCCCCGTTTCAGCCAGCAGATTCCTCAGTGCCGAATAGATAAGTGCAGGGTTCTTTTCAGGATCAGCATTATCGCGTGTCATTTCTGCCATTCGGGCAGCCCCTTCTGTCAGTTCCCTGATATTGTAGCCGGCACATGCAACAGGCAGCAGCCCAACGGCAGTAAGTACCGAATATCTTCCACCAACATCATCAGGGATTATGAAAGTTTTGTATCCCTCACTGTCGGCAAGCTTTCTCAATGCTCCCCTGCTGGCATCTGTAATTGCCACAATATGCGCGGATACATTTCCGGTCCCGGCGTTCTTTATGAGTAGCTGCCTCAATATCCTGAATGCAATAGCCGGTTCGGTTGTCGTTCCCGATTTGGATATCACTATGATATTGAAAATGTCGTTGCCAAGAAAAGCGACCAGGTCGGCCAGCCATCTTTCGCTCAGATGGTTACCGGCATAAATAACCCTGTGCCCGTCACCATTACGTCTTCCCGAAATATCATTGCCCAGTGCAGCTGTCACTGCCTTTGCTCCCAGATAGGAAC
>JBJKPH010000081.1:0-4690 GCA_046706585.1 Bacteroidales bacterium
TAAGTGTAATACATACTATCAGCATTCCCGACACTGTCAGCCAGTCAGGATATTCATCAGGAAGGATTATCCAGCTCAGGATTGCTCCGACACCCGGAATAACGAACTTCCACAGGTTCAGGTCTGAGACTTTTACTCCGGGCCTGAGAAGTGCCTTGTACCATAATGAGAATGCCAGGGCCGATAACATGCTTAGCCAGCCAAGTGAGAACCAGTATTCAACAGGAAATGGTCCGGTTGTAATACCCTCAAGAGGTATGGATACAACGAAAAGCATTATTCCTCCGAGCAGGAGCGTGAAAGAGGTAATAATACCCGGTTTGATATTTCTTGCATATTTTGAGACAAGAATATTACCAAGAGCAGAGGTAACGTTTGAACACATCAGGAGTGTGGCTCCTATTAATTCAAGATGGGTGCCGAGATTAAAGGTCTGTCTTCCAAGGCTTACCATTGTCACACCTGTAAGACCAGTTATCAGGGTGGCTATCCTTGGCTTTGTCAGTGGCTCATTGCCGGTCATCATTACAGAAGCCAGCAGGGCAACAACCAGGGGCTGGGCACCGGTTATAATTGCACCCAATGCCCCGGGAACCATGTTTATCCCATTGTAAAAGATCAGGTAGTGAGCAAATCCCTGGATCAGGGTAAGAATTATCAATAATCTGATATTATTTTTTACAGTTCCAATGTAAAATGAGAATTTGCCCGTAAAAGGTATGATCATTAGTCCCGACAGTATAAACCTTGTCCCTGCAAATGCTACCGGAGTATTATATTGTAATCCGATCTTCAGCAGGGGGAATGCGGTAGCCCACAATACACTGGCTATAACAGCCAGCAGGATCGTACTTATCCTTCTTGGCACAGAGATTAAATATTTGATAATGGTTAAAGAACTGATTCCAACGCTTTTATCAGCCTTTCTGCTTCTTCGTAACTGTTGTAATGCACCATTGAAATTCTTACAACACCATTGTTCCCGGATAGTCCGAGATCGTCAATCAGCCTCCTTGCATAAAAATGTCCCCATCTGATAGCAACTTTATGTTTGTCGGTTTTCAGTGTGAGTTGCTCACTGTCATGGCCATCCCTTACAAATGAGATCGTCGGTACCCGTATTTTCATGTCAGCTGAGCCTGATCCGATAATACGAATATCTTTTTTCGATTTAAGAAAATCCAAAACCATACCGGAGAGTTTCTCTTCATGTCTGGCTACCATGTCATAAATAAAGCGATACTCCTCCTGCCTGTCATCACTACCTTTACAGCCATGGTGACGGGCAAGGTCGAGGAAATATTCCGGTATTGCCCCAACGCCATAGCAGAGTTCGAAATTATAATTTCCAGGCTGGAATTTGTATGGTGGATCAGTTATGAAAAAATGATTGAATCCCGGCAGTTCATCAAGAATTTTCCTCTTTCCATACATCATTGAGTAATGGGGACCGTATGTTTTGTAGAAACTGAAAACAATAAAATCGACATCTGTCTCCTTTACATCTATTTTCCTGTGAGGGGCATAGGCAACTGCATCAACACAAACCAGTGCCCCGCTGTTATGTACTATTTCAGTGAATTCTTTTACAGGGTTAAGGGTACCAAGAACATTTGATGCAGCTGTGAATGCCACAAGCCTTGTTCTTTCGGACAGGAGTTTACGAAGATCATCTGCTTCGAGCGTAAAACTGTCCTGGTTCAGCCTCCATTCCTTTATAACAATACCATAATCGGCAAGTTGCCTCCAGGCCCCTATGTTGGCTTCATGATCACAATTGGTTACAATAACTTCATCTCCCTCTTTCCATAATCTCCTGAAGTTGTCTGCCAGTATCCTTACCAGCAGCGAAGTTGATGATCCCATTATTATTTCCTTAGGATCGCTGGCATTTATCCATTCTGCCAGATCCTCATGGGCCCTGTTGTGCCTTTCCATTGCCAGAACCGACTGCGGGTATGATCCCCACAACTGAACGTTTGAGGTTGAGAAATGCTCATATATTCTGTCTGCTACAGGCTTAAGTATCTGTGATCCTCCGGCATTATCGAACAAAACCCAATTGGAATCCAGTCCCAGAAACCGGGACCGGATATATTTCAGATCAAGTGTTTCCATAAAAGGGGCCTGGTTGCTTTTCTATTCATCTCCGAATTCGCTCCATGCAGGCGGATCAACTCCAATAAGGTTCTTGACAAAGAAATCCCTTCTTTTGTGCTCTCCGTAAGCACCGCCGCTTGAATGCAACATACCGGGAACATACAGATAATCAAAATCCTTGTTTGCTTTAATAAGCGCGTTTACAAGTTGTTCAGTCGATGCCGGGTCGACATTATTATCCATTTCACCGTTTATCAGCAGCAGTTTGCCACCCATGCGCCATGCATTTACAGTATTTGATGATTCTGCATATTCTGGTCCGACAGGCCAGCCCATAAATTGCTCGTTCCACCATATCTTGTCCATTCTGTTATCATGACATCCGCATGCAGAAACAGCGACCTTATAAAATTCAGGATGGAAAATTACTGCTCCTGCTGAATTCTGTCCGCCGGCAGATGTGCCGTAAATACCTACCCGTGTTATATCCAGTTCAGGGTATTTGGCAGCTGCGGCTTTCATCCAGAGTATCCTGTCAGGGAATCCTGCGTCCTTAAGATTTTTATAGCATACATCATGGAATGCTTTCGACCTGTTCGAAGTACCCATCCCGTCAATTTTCACTACGATAAACCCGATCTCTGCAAGTGCCTGCATTGCACCGAGACTGGCCCTGAAATCCTTTGGTACAAAACTTGAATGCGGGCCTGCATAAATATCTTCTATCACCGGGTATTTTTTTGAAGGATCAAAATTACTGGGTCTGATTATTATACCCCAGATATCCGTAGTTCCGTCCCTGCCTTTTGCCATGAAGGGTTCAGGTGCTCTCCAGCCTGCTTCAATCAGCTTGCTGATATCGGCTTTCTCAAGAGGCATTACTTCCTTTCCTGTTGATGTTTCCCTCAGTACGGTTGACGGTGGTGTGTTTATCGTTGACCATGTATCCACGAAATACTTGTGATTGGGTGAAAACGTGGCTGTATGAGTACCATAGCCGTCGGTCAGTTTCCTTAAGCCTGTTCCGTCAAAGTTTACTATATAATAATGTATGTAATAGGGATCCCCGTCTTCCTTACCGCTGGCAGTAAATATTATCTGCCTTTTATTCACATCTACATAGTCAACATCCCTGACTACCCATTCGCCTTTTGTGATCTGGTTTTTAACCTTTCCGGTTACTCCGTCATACAGGTACAGGTGATTCCATCCGTCTCTTTCGGAGGCCCAGATAATTTCCTCACCATCGTTAACATCAAAACGATATCTTTACCCGCTGTAATCAATAAAGGTTTTTGATCTCTCGTCAACCAGTATTGTCTGAAGCCCTGATGTGGCATCCACCTCTATTATCTGGTATACCTGGTGACCCCTTTTGTTGTATTCGAATGTGATTGCACTGCTGTTTTTCTTCCATGAGAACCTGCCGAGACTGTACTGGTTGGGGTACAGGGTGTCATCAACCTTGATGTGTTTGCCGGTTTCCACGTTGAATATCTGAGGGAAGAATTGCGGTACTGCATCGCCGGGCTTGGGATACTCGCGCGAATAATACTTCGGTTGGATCTGGTCGGCTGGAGACGATTCGATATGTTCGATCATATGTTTCTCCGCAGGTAATACTTTATATGCCATTACCTTTTTTGAATCGGGTGACCAGACAACGAACGATGAGTAGTATAGTCCTATTCCGCCGTCATAGCTGAGTTGGGTCTCATCACCATTCTTGTTTCTTATATATATATTGTAATTTTTTACAAAAGCTGCGTAATTTCCGTCCGGAGATTCAACCGGATCATTGGTTGTCTCATCCCTGAAACCCCATGACCAGGCACTGACACCTCCGCCACCACCTCTGTATCCTCCGAATCTCGAGTTTCTTCGCGAGGCCTCACCTTTTGTCATTTTATACGAAGGAAGTGAGCAGGTCCATGATGTGCCATCATACACGAATGTAAAACTCTTCAGATCCTCAGAGAAACCAATATTAGTTACAGGAAGGTTTTTTTCATCGATCTTGTTACCGGATACTTTTCCAAGGGATGTGGCAAATTTTGTACGGTCAAAAGCTTCCTTCTTGCTATTCCTTGAAGGGTCAACCAGTATATAATCGCGACCATCCGGAGTATTGTTCTCATAGGTGAAGAGACCTGTCTCGCCTATCCAGCTCGGTCTTACATTATCATAAAAGACCTTGCCGCTATAAACGTTCCTGATGTTATCGGCCCTTTTGTAGTCTTCTACTTTTCCCTGCCCCAGGACCTGCATTGTGATTAATGCAAGGAACAGAGCGGTAACTGTGGTTTTGGTTAGTGTCTTCATGTTATTTTAGATTATAATGGTCAAAATTATAAAGTAAATCAATGTAATGAAATATTTGGAGATGTTATATAATATGGTAGTCAGTAATATGTAACCGGAGGGACTGACTGATCTCACCCCGCCCGTTGTCGCAGATCTCACCCCGCCCGTTGTCGCAGATCTCCCCCCGCCCGTTGTCGCAGATCTCTCCCCGCCCGTTGTCGCAGATCTCTCCCCGCCCGTTGTCGCAGATCTCCGAATCTGCGACATTTAGACATTTGGACACTGC
>JBJKPH010000082.1:0-2980 GCA_046706585.1 Bacteroidales bacterium
TATTCAACCATACACGCAGATCGGCCCAGCTGTACCCGTCCTTATTTAAGATCTTTATCCTCATATGACGATCGAATTTGACCTTAAATCCTCCGTCATTCTGATAATAGGTAAAACTGATCTCTCCGAAATCGCCAAGCACGAGGGCACTTGCACTTGTATCCTTATCATATTTGGTCATTTCAAGATCGGCACGATCGATATCTCCGAATTTCATCTTATATGTCTGGCCCTGCAAAAGAAGAGGGAACAGTAAAAGAAATGCAAATAACTGTAACTAGTGTTTTGAATTTAACAATTTCATAATTAGATATTTATGGTTAGATTGTTGGTTGGTTTACAATTTTATTTTAAGGAGTTATTGTTATTTTTTCGAAAAGATACTTTTTGGTATATGCATCGTAACCAGCATGTTCTCGTCAACAACCTCGGCAATCTTAAGATCTGCAGCAAGTGAGGTCAGCATATATGCTTCGCTTCGTGAAAGTCCGTGAACATTTTCCAGGTAGTCGACCATGTATGTATTTGCCTTTCTTGCTGCTTCGTCGAGTGTGGGGGCAAATGCCGTTACGGCATAATGGTCCATATTCTCATACTGTGGTTCCTCTATTTTTGGACCGTTCTTTATTACTTCAACCTGATAAACTACCCTGCCCGGTATCTCAACTGCTGTTCCGCACACTTCCCCTGCTCCCTGGCATGCATGCATATCACCTATTGAAAACAGCGCTCCCTCAACAAATACCGGGAAATAGACAATGCTTCCCTCGGTAATATCCTTGTCATCCATATTCCCCCCGTTTGCCCGTGGAGGAATAGTTGACAGCATCGATGTATCGGCCGGTGCTACTCCCATCACACCAGCAAATGGTCTGACCGGCACATCAATTCCGGGCAGGACCTCTATTGAATGTGTATCGCTTCCAAACTGCCAGGTCTTCAGCAATGGTTCAAACTCCTCGCTGTTAATAAAGCTGTCAGGAAAAACCCTGGTCCATCCCCAGTCACCTATCCCGATCGTGTACAGTGTAACCTTCAGCACATCACCGGGCATGGCGCCTTCAACATAAACAGGTCCGGTAAGAGGGTGAACAAGGTCTTCGTCATAACCCCTGAACTCATCCCCGGTCATTCCGGGAGTTATCTGTTCATCAAGGGCATCCTCTGTAAATGCTTCAATAACCGCGCCCGACGGTACCCTGATCACAGGCTCAATGCGCGAACTGAATTTATTATGAGTCTGGTCCTTCGATAAAGTAAACTGTGGTTCAGGAACTGCTTCCCCTGTTTCGTAAACAGATGGTTCGGTATTATTGCAACTAAAAAGAATTGCAGATAATGCAAAAATAAAAACCAGGTAAAATTTCATTGCAGAGCATTTTTATATAACAGATAGTTTCAGGTCGATTACCAAATATATAAAAAAGAATGAATAGTGAAAAAACAAAATATCTGCCAATGAACAGCAGTGACTATTCTGTACTATTTTATCACAACCTTTTTATTGCCCTGATTTACCTGATTTTCAGGAATTGAGTTATATCGCACACTCACTCCGTTACCCCAATGCTTTCAGTCTTCTCTCTCAGCCATTCCCTGTGCTCCCTGTCAAGATGAGGCTCAAGTTTTTTATAGACCATCGCGTGATATTCGTTCAGCCACCTTGTCTCATCAGGTGTAAGCAGGTCAGTGTCAACAAGGGTAGTATCAATATAGCAGAGGGTCACCGTTTCAAATTTCAGGAACTGTCCGTATTCGCTCTTTGTATCCTCAACACACAGGATCAGATTCTCGGTCCTGAATCCATACTCACCTTCACGGTAAATAGCCGGCTCATCAGCTGTCAGCATCCCGGGTTCCATAATCGTCTTCATATCACCTGAGGCTCCTGTACCGATTGTCTGGGGACCTTCGTGTACATTCAGGAAGTAGCCTACACCATGCCCTGTTCCATGACCATAATTCATGTTATTATCCCACAAGGCTTTTCTTGCAAGAACCTCGATCTGGTAACCTTTTGTACCCAGCGGGAACTTTACCGAAGCCAGGCCGATGGTCCCTTTCAGGGCAAGCGTAAAATCCTTCCTCTGTCTCATCGTTGGTTTTCCAAGTGCCATTGTGCGGGTAATATCTGTTGTTCCGCCAAGGTACTGACCTCCCGAATCAAGCAGGAATATCCCATCCTTCTCAAGGTTAACATCACTTTCGGATGTCGATGAATAGTGAGGTGAGGCACCGTGGGCATTATATCCGGCAATTGTTTCAAAGCTGGCACCTGTGCACCCGTCCCCTTCAAGTCTGAACTGCAGAAGTTTATCTGCCGCCGATATTTCCGATATCCGCGTCTTACCGAGGTTCTTCTCCAGCCAGTAAAGAAATTTAGTCATCGCAACACCATCCTTCACCATGGTCTCTTTTATATGCATTACCTCCGTTTCATTCTTTACTGCCTTCAGCCTGGTGGGAATACTTACCTCTTCAATAATCTGTACACTTTCAGGAATAGCCCTGTGGAGAGCAACTGATGTGGTCGAAGGAGTTACCAGCAATACTGACCCGGCAGGTAGTTCCGAAAGGATAAGCATAACGTCAGTATACGGAAGGATCGACACACCTAAGTTTGTCAGATCATTAGCCAGATCCACGGAGATCTTTCCACTGTCGGCTAAGAGGAAGAGGTCGTTCATGCCTACAATCGACCAGGCTGTAAAAAGCGGACTGTAGTTTACATCGTTCCCCCTGATATTCAACATCCAGGCTATATCGTCAAGTGAAGTAAGCAGGTGAAAATCAGCATCCATTGCATTCATTCTCTGCCTGATATCGTTTATCTTATCCACCCTGCTCCTTCCGGCATATTTCAGCTCATGTTCAAAAGCATTATCAGATGGCATTCCCGGCCTCTCTTTCCATAGTATCCCCGGCAGATCGACACTATGATCCATCCCGATGCCTTTTCTTTCGAAACTCCTTTCCATGA
>JBJKPH010000083.1:0-8813 GCA_046706585.1 Bacteroidales bacterium
CGAAGAGGCTGCATCAAGGGGAACAATAATAATGTTCCTGGTTAGCGATGCGGCACAGAAAGCAACGTGGCCACAACTGAAAGAATGCCTGAACAGCGGAGACGCACTCTACTTCTCGCATGGTTTCTCGGTTGTTTACAAAGAGCAGACAGGGGTAATACCCCCCGATAATGTCGATGTGATCCTTGAAGCACCCAAAGGATCAGGAACCAGTGTAAGAAGAAATTACCTTGCCGGAGCAGGTATCAACTCAAGCTATGCAGTTTTTCAGGATTTTACAGGAAAAGCCCTTGACCGCACACTGGCTGTTGGGATAGCTATCGGTTCAGGCTACCTCTTTCAAACAACATTCGAAAAGGAAGTATTCAGTGATCTCACCGGTGAAAGAGGTGTACTGATGGGTGCCCTGGCAGGAATAATGGAGGCACAGTACCAGGTACTTCGCAATAACGGGCACAGCCCGAGCGAAGCCTTCAATGAAACGGTTGAAGAGCTTACCCAGAGCCTAATCAGGCTGGTCGATGAAAACGGTATGGACTGGATGTATGCCAACTGCAGCGTGACAGCACAAAGGGGAGCACTCGACTGGAGGCATAAGTTCAGGAGAGCTGTCGTTCCTGTCTTTAACGACCTTTATGAAAGTGTGAAGACAGGAGAGGAAACAAGGGTTGTACTTGAAAAAACCAGCGGATCTGATTACAGGGAGTTGCTTAATGCCGAATTAAAAGAAATGCGTGACTCAGAACTATGGCAGACAGGTGCAACCGTAAGGAAACTGAGACCGGAAACCAAATAAGGTAAAATATTTTAACATACGTTAAAAACCCCGACTACAATGGAAGATAAAGTATTCGTTTTTGATACTACACTAAGGGATGGAGAGCAGGTGCCCGGCTGCCAGCTGAATACGGTCGAAAAAATAGAGGTTGCCCTGGCTCTCGAAAAACTTGGTGTTGATGTAATTGAGGCAGGGTTCCCCATATCAAGCCCCGGAGACTTCAAATCTGTGGTAGAGATATCAAAGGTGGTTAAGGAACCGGTGATCTGCGGGCTTACAAGGGCTGTAAAAAAAGATATCGAGGTTGCAGCCGACTCGTTAAAGTATGCCAGCAGAAAAAGGATCCATACAGGTATAGGAACATCCTTTTACCATATAAAGTACAAGCTCGGTTCGAACCAGGAAGAAATCCTGCAAAGGGCAACAGACTGCGTAAAATATGCCAAAAAGTTTGTCGAAGATGTGGAATTCTATGCCGAAGATGCAGGACGCACTGAAAATGAATATCTCGCAAGGGTAATTGAAGCCGTTATCAAAGCCGGAGCAACCGTTGTAAATATACCTGACACTACCGGTTATTGTCTTCCGGCAGATTATGGTGAGAAGATAAAATACCTGAAGGAGAATGTAAAGGGGATCGAAAAGGTAGTAATATCAACTCATTGCCATAACGACCTCGGAATGGCAACTGCCAACACCATCTCGGGTGTGCTTAACGGTGCACGGCAGGTTGAGGTAACTGTTAACGGAATTGGCGAACGGGCAGGGAACACATCTCTTGAAGAGGTGGCTATGATACTGAGAAACCATTCCGATCTTGATCTTGTTACAGGAATAAATTCAAAAAGGATCTATTCCGTGAGCAGGATGGTCTCTTCGCTGATGCATATGCCGGTTCAACCCAATAAGGCAATAGTGGGAAGGAACGCCTTTGCCCATTCATCAGGCATCCATCAGGATGGTGTGCTTAAAAAACGTGAAAACTATGAGATCATCGACCCGAAAGATGTTGGCGTGAACCAGTCATCAATAGTGCTGACGGCCAGGAGCGGACGGGCAGCTCTCAAGCACAGGCTTGAGATTCTCGGATACAAGCTTTCTGCTGAGCAACTTGATGAAGTGTACAGGAAATTCCTTAGTCTTGCCGATAAAAAGAAGGATGTCAGGGATGAAGACCTTGAAGTGCTGGTTGGTAAAACAACAAAGGAAGACCGTAACATGCAGCTTGAACTGCTGCAGGTAGTTTGCGGAATGTCAACAGAACCTATGGCAACCGTGCGGATAAGGCATAACGGGGAAGTACTTTCAGCTACTGCCTCGGGGAACGGACCCATTGATGCCTCCTTTTCAGCCATCAAACAGATAATAAAGCGGAAAGTAAGGCTTGAGGAATTCCTCATTCAGGCCATTACGATGGGAAGCGATGACACGGGAAAAGTTCATGTCCAGATCGAGAACAGGGGGAAACTATATTATGGTTTCTCAGCCAATGTTGATATTGTAACGGCCGCGGCAGAGGCATTCGTTGATGCAATATCCAAAATAGTATAATAAAACATCATATAGAATTGGAACCAAAAACATTATTCGACAAAATATTTGATGCACACATGGTCAGGCAGATTGAAGATGGCCCGGCAGTGCTTTATATCGACAGGCATTATATCCATGAGGTAACAAGCCCGCAGGCTTTCGCCGGCATTGAGAAACGTGGGGTGAAGGTTTTCAGCCCCGGTCAGACAATTGCAACAGCCGACCATAATGTCCCCACCGTTGATCAGCATCTGCCTATTACCGATGCCCTGTCAGCCAGCCAGGTAAGTAAACTGGAGGAGAACTGTGCAAAACATGGAATTACTATGTTCGGACTGAACAACCCTGAACAGGGAATTGTCCATGTAATAGGACCTGAGCTTGGAATAACACAGCCCGGAATGACCATTGTCTGCGGCGACAGCCATACAGCTACTCACGGGGCAATGGGCTCAATAGCATTTGGTATAGGTACGTCAGAAGTCGAAATGGTACTTGCAACACAATCGCTGATGCAGGAGAGACCCGGAACAATGCGTATCACCATCGACGGGAAGCTGAATAAAGGAGTTACTGCAAAGGATATAATCCTCTTTCTTATCTCAAAACTATCTACCAGCGGAGGGACAGGGTATTTTATCGAATATGCAGGGAGCACCATCAGCGAATTGTCGATGGAAAGCAGGATGACAATATGCAATATGAGCATAGAAATGGGTTCAAGAGGCGGTATGATTGCGCCCGATGAAAAAACATTCGCCTATCTGAAAGGGCGAAAGTATGCTCCCGAAGGCAGCGAATTCGATAAAGCAGCCGAAAAATGGAAAACCCTGAAATCTGACGAAGGAGCTATGTTCGACAGGGAGGTAAGATTCGATGCAGCCGATATTGAGCCAATGATATCATTCGGTACCAACCCGGGTATGAGTATACCGATATCAGGGAGTGTGCCTGATGCCGAAGATCTTAATGCTGAAGAAAGAGATTCTTTTATTGATGCCGTTGAGTACATGGATATTGAACCGGGCAGCATGCTCGAAGGAAAACCCATCGACTACGTATTCCTGGGCAGTTGTACAAACGGAAGGATTGAAGACTTCAGGGCTTTTGCAGGGATTGTAAAGGGAAGAAAGAAAGCACCCAATGTTACTGCGTGGCTGGTGCCAGGCTCTAAACAGGTCGAAAAACAGATCATCGGCGAAGGTCTTGATACGATCTTATCAGATGCCGGATTCATTTTGCGTCAGCCGGGATGCTCTGCATGCCTGGCAATGAATGATGACAAGATCCCTCCGGGGAAATACGCCGTATCAACATCCAACAGGAACTTCAAGGGAAGACAGGGTCCGGGATCAAGAACATTGCTGGCAAGCCCGCTGGTGGCCGCCGCCGCCGCTGTAACAGGAGTGATAACCAACCCGGCAGACCTTATCTGATAAACTTGAAAAATGTTAAAAGTATGTCTAAAGAGAAATTTACATCTATAGTATCGCAATGTGTACCTGTAAGACTTGAGAATATAGATACCGACCAGATAATTCCGGCAAGATACCTCAAGGCAACAGATAAGAAAGGATTCGGAGAAGGGCTTTTCAGAGACTGGAGATACAATCCCGACGGGACTGTAAACAGCAACTTTGCACTGAACAACCCTTCGTACAGCGGAGAAATTCTTGTCGCCGGAAAAAATTTCGGTTGCGGATCAAGCCGTGAGCATGCGGCATGGGCAATCTGCGATTATGGTTTCCGGGTTGTGATATCAAGCTTCTTTGCCGATATTTTCAAAACCAATGCATTAAATAACAGCTTATTGCCGGTACAGGTAAGTGTCGGTTTTCTGGACAATCTTTTTGAAAAGATCCTCAGTGATCCTGGTACAAGCGTGAAAATAGACCTTGAAAACCAGGTAGTATCTGTTACCGGAACAAATCTAAAAGAGAGCTTCGGGATCAATCCTTTCAGAAAAAAATGCATGCTCGAAGGGTATGACGACATTGATTATCTGTTGAGCATAAAAGATGAAATAGCTGCATTTCAAAAGTCAAAGTCAGAATGAGAGTAGAAATAATGGATACCACCCTCCGGGACGGTGAACAAACCAGCATGGTCTCTTTCAGCGCTAAGGAGAAACTGCACCTGGCCAGAATGCTGCTCGAAGATCTGAAGGCAGATCGTATAGAGGTAGCTTCAGCTCATGTTTCGGCCGGCGAATTTGAGGGAGTAAGGAAGATCTCCGAATGGGCGTCACAAAATGGCTGCCTCGATAAAGTGGAGATACTCGGTTTTGTCGACGGGAAAAGTTCTGTCAACTGGATAAGCAGGAGTGGTGCCAAAGTGATGAACCTGCTCTGTAAAGGATCGCTCAAACATCTTACAGGACAATTGAGGAAGGATCCTGATGAACATGTGGCCGACATAAGGCAATGTATCGCAAACGCCGGGAAGGAGGGAATTTCAGTAAATATATACCTTGAGGACTGGTCTAACGGGATGATAGGTTCAAAAGAATATGTGTTCTACCTTGTCGATGCACTTAAAGATGAAAATGTTAAAAGATTTATGCTCCCCGACACCCTGGGAGTGCTCAATTTTTTACAGACCGGTGACTTCTGCAGGGAAATGATCGAAAGATACCCTGGTATCCATTTTGATTTCCATGCACACAACGACTACGACCTGGCAACAGCCAATGTATTTGCCGCAGTTTCAGCAGGGATAAGCGGAATTCATACAACAATAAACGGATTAGGAGAACGTGCAGGAAATGTTGCCCTTTCAAGTGTGATAGGGATCATCAGGGATCATCTCGGAGTTGAATGTTCGGTAAATGAAAAGATGATCAACAGGGCAAGCCGCATTGTTGAGTCATTCTCAGGAATAAGGATACCTGTAAACCAGCCGCTGATAGGGGAAAATGTTTTTACACAAACTTGTGGAGTACATGCCGACGGAGACAGCAAGGACAAGTTGTACTTTAACAATCTGCTTCCCGAGCGATTCGGGCGTACAAGAAAATATGCGCTGGGCAAAACATCGGGGAAAGCAAATATCATAAAGAACCTGGAAGAACTTGGACTGGATCTCGATACCGAATCGATGAAAAAGGTAACCCGGCGGATCATTGAACTGGGTGATAAGAAAGAATCTGTGACCACAGAAGACCTGCCATATATCATTACTGATATACTGAAAAACGGCAGCTCAAATGAAACCGTTCGGATAAGCAACTATTCACTCTCTTTATCTGACGGGCTGAAACCGTTTGCCAATATCGGAGTGGAGATCAGGGGCAGAAAATATACCGGAAACTCGACCGGCGATGGCCAGTACGATGCTTTTATGAAAGCACTTAGAAATATATATGATTCACTGAAAAAAGATCTCCCGTCACTTTCCGACTACCAGGTTGTTATCCCGCCGGGAGGAAAGACAGATGCCCTGGTTGATACCAGCATAACCTGGAACTACAAGGGCAAGGAATTCAAAACAAGAGCCATTGAGGCCGACCAGACCGAATCGGCAATCATGGCCACACAGAAAATGTTGAACTTTATTGAAAATTATATAGAAAAAGAGAAATAGTATGAACGCCAGAATAGCAGTATTGCCCGGCGACGGTATCGGGCCCGAAATAATAGAACAGGCAAGGAAAGTTTTGTCGGTAATAGAAAAGAAATTTGATCACAAATTTGAATACAATGAAGGTCTTATAGGGGCCGGCGCAATAGATATTACCGGAAACCCTTTCCCTGATGAAACATTTAAATTATGTGTTGATTCAGACTGTATCCTTTTCGGAGCTATTGGCGACCCCAAATATGATAATGATCCTTCGGCCACCGTACGACCGGAGCAGGGACTACTGGCCATGAGAAAGAAACTGGGTCTGTTTGCCAATATAAGGCCGGTAAGGACATTCCCCTCCCTGATCGGAAGGTCACCACTGAGAACAGACCTTATTGATGGCGTCGATTTTATTGTTATCAGGGAACTGACCGGTGGTATCTATTTTGGTGAACCGAGCGGAAGATCAGAAGATGGTCTGAGTGCTGTCGACACGTCGGTGTACTCACGTAGTGAAGTGGAACGGATATGCAGTCTGGCTTTCAAATATGCACGTACCAGAAGTAAGAAGCTTACAATGGTTGATAAAGCAAATGTTCTGGCAACATCACGATTATGGAGAGAAACTGTTCAGCAAATGAGCGGTGAAAACAAAGATATAGGAGTGGATTACATGTTCGTTGATAACGCTGCTATGCAAATAATCCAGAATCCTAAGCGGTTTGATGTAATCGTTACCGAAAACATGTTTGGAGACATTTTAACCGACGAAGCAAGCGTAATAACAGGCTCACTGGGGCTTCTCCCGTCAGCATCGGTTGGCGAGTTCACATCGGTGTTCGAACCTATACACGGTTCATATCCACAGGCGGCAGGTAAGAATATTGCCAATCCGCTCGGCATGATACTTTCAGTTGCTATGATGCTTGAAATGGGGCTCGAACTAAGTAACGAGGCTGAACTGGTTACCGAAGCGGTAGAAAAGTCTATTGAGCAGGGGAAGATGACTGAAGATCTTACATCAGCCAAACCGCTCTCAACATCAGAAGTGGGTGACTGGATCAGTGAGTATATACTCTCAAAAGAAAATTAGGCATGGGTGACCGATCGGCTTCAGAAAAGGTAAAAAGGGTTGCAATACAGGGTGGATACGGAGCTTTTCATGAGATCGCTGCGATGCATTATTTCGGAACACGAAATCTGGAAATTATTCCCAGGGATTCGTTCAGGGACCTTTTCAAGACGCTTAAAACAAGGACTGCTGACTATGGGATCATGGCCATAGAGAATTCGCTTGCAGGAAGTATCCTTCCGAATTATACACTGCTCCGCGAATCGGGCCAGCATATAATTGGCGAAATATATCTGCGTATCGAACAAAATCTTGTTGCCCTTCCGGGAACAACGATTGATAGGATCAGGGTTGTATATTCTCATCCTATGGCAATACTGCAATGCCAGGAGTTTTTTGATGATTATAAGAAGATCAGGCTTGTTGAAAGTGCCGATACAGCTCTTAGTGCAAAGATGATATACGACAGGAAGCTTAAAACATGCGGCGCCATTGCCAGCAGCCTGGCAGCTGAAAAATATAACCTTGATATCCTGTTCAGGGGAATAGAAACAAACAGGAAGAACTATACAAGGTTCCTGATCCTGACTGACAACGGCGATCAACCCGATCAGAAAACTGTCAATAAAGCATCTATCTCTTTTGCACTAGCACATAAAATAGGTGGATTATCAAAGATATTGTCCATCCTTTCCTACTTCGACATGAATCTTACCAAGATCCAGTCGATGCCAATACCGGGTAAAGACTGGGAGTATCATTTTTATGCCGACATGGTGTTCGATGACTTCGATCTTTACCGGAAGGCTACCGAGGCAATCGGTCCCTTTACCAGCAACCTGGAAGTTCTGGGAGAGTATCCTGTAGGGGAAAGCATAATGCACACCTAGGCGTTGGTGATAATACCGTGTATGTACAATGCCAGTGTCAGTATCAGCGCACCCGGGATTATCCATTTAAGCCACATGAAATAGATATTATTGATCAGCCTGTGCTCATGGTTGAAGATCTGCTTTAATGTAACTCTTTTACCAATAAACCATGTCAGCACTATTATTGCAAAACAACTGCCCAATACCTGCATGCCTGAACCGAAGATCATATCGAGTACCGGAATTATTTCTCCATGGAAAGAACAGGGTATGATCAAAAGCAGATCGAGCAGCCCGATAATTATCACAGATTTCCTATAGCTGAGTTTCGTGTTGTTGTTTAATGATGTCGACAAAAACTGTATGGCTGCCGTGCTTGAAAGGAAAGCCATCAGTACTACCGAAAAAAGGAAGAATGTACCCAGAACCCTTCCTTCGGGCATCTTTTCAAACAGTACCGGGAGCGATGAGAACAACAGGGTATGACCTTCCTGCAGGTTTAGCCCGTACAGCAGTATTGTCGGGACCAGTATCAGGGATATCAGAAGTGATGCGCCCAGGTCACCCAGACCGCTGAATAATGATATCCTCAGAACGTTTTCATCTTTTTTCAGGAAACTGCCGTAAACAACCAGGATAGTCCCTCCCAGGCTAAGGGAGAAGAATGCCTGTCCCAATGCGGCAAAGATATTTTTTATTGTCATCTGGCTGAAATCGGGTTTCAGAAATTTCCCGATCTCTTCGACCGCACCCTCCAGCATGAGTACTTTGCACAACAGGTATATCATTACGACCGCAAAAACAGGAACAATAAATTTGCTTAATCTTTCCACGCCTTTTTTAAGTCCCTGGATCACAACCACCACTACACAAATGAGAACCCCTGTTGATAAAACAAGCTGAAGGGTTCCGTTATTAAGTTCGGACTGCAGGTCGCGATAACTGCTGCCAAACCCCACGAAAGCAGAAAAATATGTCAGATAAACCAGGTTTG
>JBJKPH010000084.1:0-4823 GCA_046706585.1 Bacteroidales bacterium
GGTTGTGGAAAGAGCACCCTGCTCAGGGCAGTAAACAGGATGCATGAGCTCTATTCAAATGTCTCTGTAAGCGGAAGCATCATGCTTAACGGCACAAACATTTTCGAGATAGAGGCAATTGACCTCCGCCGCCGGGTAGGGATGGTATTCCAGCGTCCGAACCCCTTCCCTACACTGAGCATCTTCGATAATGTGCTGGCCGGCTACAAGCTCAACGGGACAGGACTGAAACGCGACGAAAAGGAACATATCGTTGAATCGTCCCTCCGCAGCGTTTATATGTGGGAGGAGGTTAAGGATTCGCTTCACAGGAAAGGTTCATTCCTGTCGGGTGGACAGCAGCAAAGGTTGTGCATAGCAAGGGCTATAGCCTTTAACCCGGAAGTACTGCTGCTCGATGAACCGACATCTGCCCTCGATCCCGTGGCAACCTCAAAGGTGGAAGACCTGCTGGTCGAGCTGAAGAAGGAATACTCCCTCCTGCTGGTTACTCACAACATGGGCCAGGCAGCAAGAATATCGGATTACTCGATGTTCATGTACATGGGAGAGCTTGTTGAATACGATGTCACAACCAAAATGTTCACACAGCCGTCCGATAAAAGAACTGAAGCTTACCTTACCGGGAAATTCGGTTAACCAGATAATATAACCAGACCATGAATACAAAAAAGGAAACAGCAATACAGGAATTCGAAGAAGCAATTACCAGGATGGCCAACCTGGTCCTGGCACAGTTGAGCTTCCTTGAAAAGATAATAGAGTCGCCGAAAGGGGAAAACGATTCCAGCCTGAAGGCTGAAATAAAAAGTAACGAGAAAGAGCTCGACAGATACGAGATAGAGATAAGCGACAGGTTTATTAACATTATCGTTCTTTTCCAGCCTAAAGCAAGCGATCTCAGGAAAATAGTGGCCACCTACAGGCTCTCCATTAATCTTGAAAGGATTGGAGACCTTGTGATCAATGTTACCAATACGGTAATCAAGCTTAAAACGACAAGTGAGTACAGGTCTATGTCACAGCTGCTTAACAACATGTTCCTGGGAACCTCCACCATGGTCGAAAAATCGTTACTTTCATTTACGAACAATGATATGGATTATGCTGTATGGACAATACGCAACGATGAGATAATCGATGAAATGAACAAGAAACTCATGCTGCAGTCATTAAGCAAGAGTAATCTCGACGAGAAGACAAGGAAGTCGGTGAGTGCATACCTGGAGCTCAGGGACACGATATCCGATATTGAACGTATTGCCGATCATGCAACAAATATAGCGGAAGTGACAATTTACAATCTCAAGGGCAAGGACGTAAGGCATTCAGACTATGGGTCAAAAGAACCGCATACAGAAGGATAAAAAAATGGAAGACACGATCAGGATACTTATTGTTGAGGACGAAGAAGATCTCTGCGAGATAATCGAGTTCAACCTGGCCGCTGAAGGCTTCAGTACCGAATCTGTAAGCTCTGCGGAGGAAGCTCTTGGTAAGGATATCCCGTCATATTCGCTGTTTATCCTTGATGTAATGATGGGCAGGATCTCGGGATTCAGGCTGGCTGAGAAAATAAGAAAAGAGTACCGGCTCGACACCCCCATCATTTTCCTTACAGCAAGGGACAGTGAAAACGACAGGCTGACCGGTTTCAGCCTGGGCGCCGATGACTATATACCAAAACCCTTCTCGGTGCGTGAGCTCGTAGCCAGGGTAAAGGCCATACTTAAAAGGCAGATTGCTGAACCAACTACTGAAAATGAGCTGGTTGCAGGAGAAATTGTTCTTAACAGGGCGACCAAGCGTGTTGAATCGGGTGGAAAACAGGTTGAACTGACAAGGAAGGAATATGACCTGCTCAGGCTTTTGCTTGAGAACAAGGGAAGGATCTTCGCTCGCGATGAAATACTTGACCTGGTGTGGGGAGGAGGTGTTATTGTCACGGAAAGGACAGTTGATGTTAACGTGGCAAGGATCCGCAACAAGCTGGGCAGCGCGGGCGAAGTGATAATGAGCAAGCCCGGCTTCGGTTACTATATTAATACCGACTAAACATGATATTATGAAACGAAGGTCTAGCTTCAGGACATCTCTATTTCTCTACTATTTCACCGTCTTCGTGATATTTGCTGCACTGGTGGTTGCAAACCAGTATTCAAGGGAGAAGAAAAACAGGATCGAATCGCTTACCTCAGAACTGGATAACGTAACAGAAATGGTTCACCGGTTCATGATCGTTAATCCTCACGCTGAAGAAAACGGGTATGCAATGATTGACAGCCTGAGTTCCATATTTCCTCTGGAAAACCTTAGAATTACGATTGTAGATAACACCGGAGTGGTAAAATATGACAGCAGGGTTGAAGATATCAGCAGACTCGAAAATCATCTTTACAGGCCTGAGATCATCTCTTCACTCCATAATGTAACAGGCTACTCAATCAGGACCTCGGTGTCGACAGGGAAAAAATATTTTTACTTTTCGCACCATTACGGAGACCTGTTCATAAGGGCTGCCCTTGAATTTGATCATAACCTCGCATCATTCCTGTCAGGCGAGATAAGATCATTCATATTCATTATTGTCCTTTTCTTTTTGACATGGGCCATTTTGCTGGCCGTTACCGGCAAGTTTACAGGTTCGGTTAACTTACTTAAGGAATTTGCGCTAAAAGTGGAAATGGAAGATCCCGATTATAGTCGTATCTCATTCCCTGATAACGAGCTCGGGACCATAGGGAAGAAGATAAATCAAATATATAACAGGCTGAAAGGTGCAAGGGATGAAATAGCGATGGAAAAAGAAAAGCTGCTCATGCACCTGAACCATGCAAAGGAGGGAATTGCTTTCTTTGATTCAGCAATGCATAAACAGGTGTTCAATAACAATTTTATACAGTTCATAAATATTATATCGGGTGAGCTGAGTGTGTCCCCCGAACACTTCTTCACTATCGGGAAGCTCGGTGAGATTACTTCCTTCATAAGGAACAAAAACACAGAGGACAATCTCAACGACATACAGACTACCGAAATGACAATCACCTCGGCCGGCAAACATTTTAGGATCAGGTGCATTATCTTTATTGACCGCTCATTCGAGATAATTATTACTGATATCACATGGCAGGAAAAGAACCGGCTGATAAAACAACAGATGACCTCAAACATCGCCCATGAACTCAAGACACCTGTTGCCTCAGTGAAAGGATACCTCGAAACCATAGTGGATAACCCGGATATGGATACTGACAGCCGTAACCAGTTCTTAGAAAAGGCGCTCAAGCATGCCGACCGGCTTTCGGACCTGATTAATGATATCAGCACGCTGAATAAGATCGAGGAAGCAACTCCATCATTTGTTTTTGATAAGGTGAATATCAACGGTATAATTAGTGAGCTGCGGGAAAATAATGCCAGGGAACTCAAATCGGCCGGAGCAACCCTGGTAGATGAATCCGGGGAGGATACTGCAATAACCGGTAACAGGCCACTTATTTATTCACTGTTCCAGAACCTTCTCGACAATTCAATCAAATATGGGGGTAAGGGGGTAAAGATCAGTATCAAAATGTTCATGGAAGATGAAAAACATTACCATTTCTGCTTCTCTGATAATGGCCCCGGGATACCTGAAGAGCATCTGAACAGGATTTTCGAGCGGTTCTACAGGATTGAGAAGGGAAGAACCCGTAAAACAGGCGGCACAGGCCTTGGCCTGTCGATAGTTAAAAATACCATACTCCTGCATAAGGGAGAGATCACGGTCAGAAATGGGAATGAGGGAGGAGCTGAATTTATTTTCTCACTTCCGAAGTAAGAAGTTTTAAGGACCGCGGGAAATTCCTGCCGACTGGTTCAAACTTAAGCTGTTGGAAGTACCATGGCTCAGTTTTGACCTGTTTGAAATGTGAGTATCAACCAGACAAACCAGTGCGTTCTTTAGGAATCAATTCATCAGCTATTATGCAACAAATAAAGCCCTGATATACAGGGCTTTTATGTTGTAGAGCCATTGTGAACGAGTTGAAATCTTACTTTGAGATGCGCCCTCAGGCCTGGCGGAGCCAGTCAGGGCAGGCATATCTTTTTCTGCGCAGGGGCCGGTGAAACCTAACTTAGGGAGAATTTGCTCTTTTCAAAAAGTTAGTGTTCGCAAGGACGGGCTTTTGAAATGTGCAAATAACTAATCGAAAATATATTAAGAAAGTGTTCAGTATATTTGTAATATGTCAGAAATAAATCGCATCGAATATAAACAGGAACTTTCCAGGGACCTGGACATTGAAAAGGAGGTAATTGCCTTTTTAAACTATAATGAAGGTGGGTATATCTTTATTGGCATTGACAAAAAAGGAAAGGTCCTGGGTGTCAATGACCTTGATGGAGATATGTTAAAGCTGAAAGACAGGATTAAGAACAATATTCTACGTTCATGCATGGGCCTGTTTGATGTTCAGGCAATTGAAAGAGAAGGTAAATACATCAAAGTTATGACAGGGAATGCTTTGCGTTTTCAGAGAATTTTTAAGGATGATCTTCCCTGCACAAAGATATGCTGCCCCCCCAGGATATCCCCCAAGTTACCCCCTAAGTTAAAAGTCTTATTTCTAACATATCAGGATAAATGACGCGTAAAGAATTATAGGAAAAACTGAAACTATCAGATAAATGAAATTTCAATACTAATTACCTAATTCCAGCTTTGAAATTGAACTTTATTGAAATGACAATACCTGACAAACCAAACAGTCCTAATCAACGATACAGATTGACCAAAACAGGTATGGATATAAGAAATAATTAGAAATGGCAAGCAG
>JBJKPH010000085.1:0-2143 GCA_046706585.1 Bacteroidales bacterium
GAGTGATTTTATTCCATCGAGGGAAGATGCCCTGAAACTGTTCAGGGAATATAATAAATCTGAAAGTTTGTACAAGCATGCACTTGCAGTTGAGGGTGTAATGAGATACATGGCCAGGAAGAACGGTGAAGATGAGGAGATGTGGGGTGTGATCGGATTTATTCACGATATCGACTATGAAATGTATCCCGACCGGCACTGCCGGAAAAGCGAAGAAATTCTCAGGAAAAACGGATGGCCTGAGGAGTATATTCGTGCCGTAATGAGTCATGGCTGGGGAATCGTAACCGACACCGAACCCTTGACAAAGCTTGAAAAGACTCTCTATGCAATAGATGAACTCACAGGCCTGGTAACGACAAGCGCTCTTGTCAGACCTTCCAGAAGTGTTCTCGATATGACCCCGAAATCAGTAAAGAAGAAGTGGAATGATAAGAGATTTGCGGCAGGAGTAGACCGCTCTGTCATAGAAAAGGGAGCTGAGATGCTTAACGTCGATCTGCCACAGCTAATTGAAGATACAATAATGGGTATGAGAGAAGTTGCAGATGATATTGGACTCAGGGGAACACCCGTGGAATAGTGATATGAACAGAGATAACCCGGCCTTTAACCTGATAATTGCATAAAAAGGATCAACCATGACAGAAAAGTATATACCTCTTGACGACCGGCCCGATAAGAAGATTATAAGGATTATAATGGTCCTTTTCGGGATATTGTGCCTGATCACTTCATCGTGGTGGGCTTTATACCTGGTAAAATACCCGGGAAACGAAAATGTTTTCTGGATCGCTACCGCGTTCCTTCTCCTTTTCGGGTTATATCAGATATATTCAGGGCTTGGATTTGCTGCGAGGTATATTAAAATTGAAGGACAGCAACTGACGATCAGGCAAAACAGTATTGCTCCTTCCAGAATTTTCGGATCAGATAAAATTGAGAAGATTGAGATCGGCACCATGGATATTGTGATTAATCTGAGCGATGGAGGCAGATACAGGATCAAGCTTGGATTGAAGTACCCCGATCTGGGAGAGAATATCAAGGAAAGAATAATTGAATTTGCCACAGAGAATAGAATAGATCTTTTCTACAGGCACGAGAAAATATAATCCCGTAATGCCTGAAACCGATATATGAAGGCACTATATTTTTCAGATCAGGAAGGGAATGATGTCAGATGTCTGCTTTGCCCCCATAACTGTAAAATAAAGGATGGGAAATCAGGAATATGCAAGGTCAGGGTAAACAGGAAAGGCACTCTTGAAACAGAAGTTTATGGTGTATTGTCGGCTGTTTCATCAGATCCTGTTGAAAAGAAACCGCTTTATCACTTCTATCCCGGAACACAGATCCTCTCTATAGGTTCATTCGGCTGCAATATGACATGCGATTTCTGCCAGAACCATAACATCTCACAGGTTAAATCATCTGAGTACCTGCAAGGCAGAACAAGGTACACTCCCGAAATGATAGTGTCAGGTGCTTCAGGTATGCAGGGGCACCCGGGGATAGCTTTTACCTATAATGAACCTGTTGTATGGTATGAATTTATGATCGATACAGCCAGGAAAGCAATGGAGAAAGGGATTGCTACTGCCATGGTAAGCAACGGGTATATAAATCCCGAACCGCTCGATGAACTTCTGGAAGTGATAGATGCATTTAACATCGACCTGAAGGGATTCGACGATAGCTTTTACAGAAAATATTCAGGGGCTACTATTAAACCCGTACAAAACAGCATCGGGAAAATCTCCCTCAACGGCAACCACCTCGAGATTACAATGCTTATCATACCCGGCCTCAATGACAGTGAAAAGGGATTCAGAAAAGCGGTTGAATGGATCTCCGAAACTACCGGCAGATCAACACCTCTTCATTTAAGCAGGTATTTCCCTGTGTACAAGTCAAAACAACCAGTCACACCTGTCCCACTGCTTGAAAAACTCAGGATCATTGCAAAAGAAAAACTTGATTGGGTATACGTAGGAAACCTTCATGATGGCCGGTACCAGGACACCGTATGTCCGGGGTGTGGTTCTGTAGTGACAAAAAGAGAGGGTTACAGTGTAAGAACTGCTAACCTGAACAGTGAAGGAGAATGCAACAGTTGCGGATATAAAATATATAACTTTTT
>JBJKPH010000086.1:0-2443 GCA_046706585.1 Bacteroidales bacterium
TGCGGCTTCTTGTAAACCCCCTGTACCAGTCATTCACAAATACCCCGTATGTATCTGCAAAATACAGGACTTCGTTATTATCAGCCAGGTCAATGAGTTCTGCAAGTCTGAAATCATTTCTTCTGAACTGCTTAGTTCTCAGTGGCTTAATAGGATAAAAACCATAATAATCCTTTCTGAGATAGTATTTGTGTTTGTTATTCTCCTTTACGAATCTGCCATTGGCAAGAACCCATGTGAGGGCCCTGTGTTTTACCCGGTCAAGGGTATGAACGGTCTTATCGAGGATAATTATATCCATCGCCTTTTTTTCCTTAAAGAACCAACCGACAAAACCGGCTGTCGGAAGGATAAGAATAATTACCAGGACGATGATGGTGATTAAAAGAGGTTTTTTCATACTAACAGATATTTGAACCTATTCAAATAATTGTCTGGCTTTTCGGTTTCAACTGATAAAAATATTAATTTATTTCATTTAATGAAAATAAATCCCTTAGTATTTCATAAAATCCTATAAAAACAAAATTGTCAGTATCCGGCCGCTGTATCGTCTCCCCTGCTATCGGCTCCTGCCTCCAGCCTGCCATCAGCAAGAACTCTTATAGCATCTACCCTTCCGATTGAAGATCGCTGTCTGAGCGTATGCCCACGGCTGATAAGCGACCTTATAAGAAGTGAGTCGAGTGCTCCCTTCTCATACGAAATATAATCGGGAAGCCACTGATGGTGAAACCTTCCTGCATCAACCGCCTGCTGCATATCCATCGAGAAATCGGTAACATTAAGGATGGTCTGGAATACAGATGTAATTATAGTAGATCCTCCCGGAGAGCCGACTACCATGAACAGGCTATCATTTCGTTCAACAATAGTCGGCGTCATTGAGCTGAGCATTCTCTTGCCGGGCTCAATTGCATTGGCATCGCCGCCAACAAGTCCGTAGATATTCGGCACTCCCGGTTTTACCGAGAAGTCATCCATCTCATTATTCATCAGGAACCCTGCTCCCCCAACCACTATTGAATTTCCGTAGCCTCCGTTAAGGGTAGTTGTAACTGAAACGGCATTACCATCGCCATCAACAACTGAAAAATGTGTTGTCTCTTCGCTTTCATAGTTAATATCGCCCGCTCCGATATCTTTGGAGTCGGTACTGTGCCCCGGATCGAAATCCCTCATCCTGTACTTCAGGTAATCCCTGTCAATAAGTTTATTTACAGGTATATCAACAAAATCAGGATCTCCAAGATATTCCGATCTGTCAGCATATACGCGTCTCTCGGCCTCGACCATCAGGTGGACCGCAGAATCGGAATGAAACCCCCAGTCACTTACCGGGTAATCACTAATCATTCCCAGCAGCTGTATAAGGGCTATTCCGCCACTCGACGGAGGTGGCATTGAGATAATCGTATATTTATCAAACGGGGCAATAACAGGTGTTCTCCATACTGCACTGTAATTCTCAAGGTCAGACAGTGATACCAATCCTCCGGAACTCTCCATTTGCCTGACTATCATCTCTGCTACTTCACCTTTATAGAAGCCCCCGGTTCCCTTATCCCTGATAAGTTCGAGTGTAGATGCCAGTTCAGGCTGAATCAGGATATCACCTTCATGCCATTCATTATTTAATGTAAAAGCTACAGGATTATCATTCCTTTCCAGGAATACTTTTCTCATCGCGTTCAACGATCTTGCCTGGTCTTCAGTCAGCGGAAAACCTTTACGAGCCAGGTCGATAGCAGGCTGGATAACTTCCTCAAAGCCAATTGATCCGTACTTCCTGTGCATTTCAATTGCTCCGGCCACGCTACCCGGAACACCGCTGGCCATACCAGTATCGGTACTTAATCCTTCAACTGGATCTCCATTCTCATCCAGATACATATCCCTTGAAGCCTTCCCGGGAGCTTTTTCGCGAAAATCAAGGGCATCAGCCGTTCCGTCAGCCATACGAATTACCGCGAGTCCCCCACCTCCTATATTACCGGCTGCCGGATAGCAAACAGCCAGAGCAAACTGAGTGGCCACGGCTGCGTCAATGGCATTTCCTCCTTTTTTAAGTACTCCGACCCCGATCAATGATGCTTCGGGGTGAGCCGAAACAACCATTCCTGATGATGTAACTATTCCCCTTCCTGTAATAATTTTGTCATTACCATCAGGATTACAGCCTGCAAAAATCATTAGAATGATCAGCGGGATAAGTTTCCTGAAATGAGAATCTTTCATTTATTGAATTATTTATTTAACCAAGCTCACTCAACAGTTTTATCAGGTCTAACGATATTATCCTGATATTCTTGCCGTCGAGTCCGATTATCTTGTCGTTCTTAAATTCGTTAAGTGTACGTATAAGGCTCTCTTTTGTAGTACCAATAAGTTCAGCCATCTCCTGTCTGGTCAGAGGCACATTGAAATCTTCACTTCTGAATAT
>JBJKPH010000087.1:0-2904 GCA_046706585.1 Bacteroidales bacterium
CCCGAGGCTGTTAACCTCTTCCATAAAAACGGGCTGCTGTTCGCTCCGGGCAAGGCATCCAATGCAGGTGGAGTGGCCACCTCAGGACTGGAGATGACCCAAAACTCGATGAAGCTGCGATGGAACAAGCAGGAAGTGGATCACCGTCTGCACGAGATCATGTGTAATATCCACGAACAGTGTGTGAAACACGGGAAGACGGAAAACGGGTATGTCGATTATGTTAAAGGTGCTAATATCGCAGGCTTCCTCAAGGTTGCCAACTCGATGCTCGACATGGGAGTGATATAAGGAAGGCGGCAGGCTGCAGGCGACAGGAATTTCTGCTTCATCACATATATATCAAAAAAAAAGGGCCGGTTATCGGCTCTTTTTTTTATCTTTATATGTCTCAATTCCCGTGCTATGGAATCTGTATCTCTTGTCCACAAGATTGCTTTAGGGCTGATACCCCGTATTGGCGACATCAATGCCCGCAAGCTCGTCGCCCACTTTGGCAGTGTCGATGCCATCTTTCATGAATCGTACAGAAACCTTGTCAAAATTCCGGGCATCGGTTCAGGACTGGCGAAATATATCAGCGACAAGTCGTATATGGGTATAGCTGAGAAAGAGGTGGAATATGTGGAGAAGAAGAATATCCGTACATTTTTTTATCTCGATGATGACTATCCTTTCAGGCTCAGGCAGTGCGATGATTCCCCCGTGGTATTCTTTTACAGGGGTAACTGCGACCTCAATGCCCAAAGGATGCTTAGTATCATCGGTACAAGGAATGCCACAACCCGGGGGAAAGATATATGTGAAAAGATCATCTCGGGACTGGCAGCCGGTCATCCCGGACTTGTAATCGTTAGCGGGCTGGCTTACGGAATTGACATCGCGGCACACAGGGCGGCCCTTGCAAACAACCTGCCGACATTAGGAGTACTGGGACATGGATTTGAAAAAATTTATCCATCAGTGCATGCATCAACAGCCATGGCAATGACGGAAAACGGAGGGCTTATTACGGATTTTGTTTCAGATGCCCTGCCTGAACGTAATAATTTCATCAAAAGGAACAGGATTATCGCAGGATTATCCGATGCTACCCTGGTAGTCGAATCAGCTATCAGCGGAGGCGCACTGATAACAGCCGATATAGCCTGTTCGTATAACCGCGATGTCTTTGCTGTACCGGGAAGACACGACGACCAGTGGTCGGCCGGATGCAATAACCTTATTAAGACCAACAAGGCAGCCCTTGTTGAGTCAGCTGCCGACATTGAATACTTCCTCGACTGGAAGCCGGAAAACAAAATGATACCAAGGCAGGCAAAACTCTTCGGTAGTATGAGCGAGGAGGAAAAAACGATATGTGAACTACTGTCCAAAAATGGAGAAATGACAATTGACACTATATGCAGAACGACAGGCATTCCTGTACACAGGTTATCATCCGTTTTGCTGAACATGGAATTCAATGGCATTGTCCGTTGCCAGCCGGGGAATCTTTACCTCCTTGCCTGATGAATTCTTGCATAAATAATGCTGTCATTTGAGGAAAAAGAAATAACTTGCTAATAACAAAACATTTAAACTCCACCTAACATGAAAAAGATTACTACAATTTTATCAGTTTTTTTGCTGGTAAGCGGCAGCCTGATGCAGGCACAGACTCTTGATGAGATCCTGAAAGAGCATTTTGCAGCTACTGGTCAGGACAGTGTTCTTAAAATTCAGACCGAGAAATTTATCGGTAAAATGCTCCAGGGAGGACTTGAGATCCCTATTATACAAATGGCAAAAAGACCGGGGAAGGTTCGTGTGCAGGGCACATTCCAGGATCTTACCTTTGTTCAGACTTATGATGGCAAGGAGGGCTGGAGCCTTAATCCCTTCGCCGGATCAACCGAGCCGCAGCCCATGTCGGAAGATGAACTGAAAGCCATGAAATACCAGGCGGATATGGATGGTATGCTTTGGAACTGGAAAGAAAAAGGATATAAGGTAAGCTATGAAGGCAAGGATGATATGGAAGGGACACCATGTTATAAAATAAATGTTGAGACACCACAAGGTGATCTTTTCACATACTATATTGATTCCGATTCATATGTGCTTCTGAGGACCCATTCCAAAATAACGGTTATGGGTAATGAAACGGAAGGCGATTCGTACTTCAGCAACTATATGCAGGTTAACGGCATCGCCATCCCCGCAAAAATAGAGAACAAGGTAAACGACCAGCTGGCAGGTACCATAATTATCGACTCTGTCCGCCTCAACGTACAACTGCCTGACAGCCTCTTCGGGAAACCGGCTAACCAGTAGTAAATCACTTCCCAATCTTATCTGTGAATTATGAAAATACGACTATTTTCAATAATCATATCATTGCTGGCAGTAACCACTTCTCTTCATGCCCAGATCACTGACCTGACCTTTGGCGACATCGAAGGAAGACATATTGGGCCCGCCAGGATGAGCGGACGCGTCTCCTGCATCGATGCAGTAAATACAAATCCCTCTGTTGTATGGGTAGGCACCGCGGGAGGAGGAGTCTGGAAATCTGTTAACCAGGGCACAACTTTCAAACCGGTATTCGACGATTACAGCCAGTCGGTGGGCACAATAACAATCGACCAGGATCATCCCGACACAGTGTGGGTGGGGACAGGCGAGGTATGGACCCGTAACAGCGTTTCTGTCGGCACAGGTGTCTACAGGACAAATAACGGGGGCGATAAATGGGAATTCATGGGACTGCCAAAGAGTGAGAGGATTGGCAGGATCATCATCGATCCTGTTAACCCCGACATAGTATATGTGGCTGTTACAGGAGCCTTATGGGGCGACAGTGAAGAACGCGGTGTTTACAAGACAACCGATGGTGGTAAAACATGGAACAAAATGTTATAC
>JBJKPH010000088.1:0-7263 GCA_046706585.1 Bacteroidales bacterium
ATGTCATAGTGTCGGCGATATTGGATGTTACGGAATTAAAGTCGGTATTTCCGGTATTGCCTGCGAGCATGAATTTCGAAGAATTGAGAATTATCCGGTGTCCTTCAGCCGTTGATTCAAAACCAAGGTCCCACGTATCGTAACTGTAATAACCCATTATTCCCCGATCGGCAATACTGAAATATACCTGGTATTCATATAGTGACCAGGGGATCCTGACTTCTTCGATCTCCCCGGGAATGACCGGATCCTCCTTCTCGAAACATCCCTGGAGAAAGAGTGATGAAAAAGCAAGAATAATTAATAATGATTTCGGCAGATCCATAATCCTGATAATAGTTTACCTGAAAATATTATATGCAGCCTTAAAGAAGTATACCCTGCCATACCCTACCAGGCTGCCTTCGGCACTTGAATGGACAGCCTCACTGGCCTGCCCCGTTGTGCGTACTACAGTATTGTTGAATAAATTTTTCACCCCGCATGACAAAGCGAGTCTGTTTTGAATGAATTTACGCGAAAAGGTCAGATCCATATTATTATAGCTGTCCATAACAGAAACGTCAATTGATTCATCCTCAGCCAGACTGAAATACCACGACTTACCTGTATATTTATAATATAGAGCTACATTAAGGTCGAGCGAAGGGATCGTTGACGAGACATTCAGATTAATATCGGGTGAAAAAATATAGTCGTCGAGAGTTTGTCTCTTTTTTGTAAGTGAATAATATGTTCCCGTTGTACCAATTCCAAGTTCCATGTCAAAAATTGGATAGTAACTGTATTTGAATGAAGCCTCCCCACCCATTGTATTATAGTCAAGGATATTCACATACTGGTAAAGGATGGATTGTTTGTCAATTTCTGCAAGCACGATAATGTTATGCATATTATTGTAAAAGAAACTGGCATCAAGTTTTGTTATATGTGTCTTTTCCTCACGGTCGGTATTGAGTGTGAACGAGAGGTCGAAGTTGTTCCCGTATTCGGCTTTCAGATCCTCGTTTGGTTTGATATTATGGTTAATATCAACGAAGAAAATATAGAGTTCCTTGAGTGTCGGGGCACGGTATCCCCTTGCATATGAAGCCCTTATCCCGAGGAATGAGGCCGGCTGCAGTTTAATGTTAATGGATGGTACAGGAGGAACATTGAACCTGGTATTGTAAGCAAACCTGACTCCTGGCTGTAAACTCAGCTTCTCTCCCGGGTTTATCAGAAAACTGGTAAAAATTGCATAGTCACCTATTTCCTGCTTTCCCTGATAAATTCTCTCGCCCGACCCGATCTCATAATTCAGGTCCAGTCCGGCCAGAAAACTCAACCGCCTGGACGGATCCTGATTCCCGGTCAGAAGTCTGTAATTAAAGGCATTGAAACCTGTGAGCTCAGATCCTGAAAGAACAGATGTCAGATCACTCAGGTCGACTGCCCATGTTTCGCTATTACGGTTATACAGTGAATGTGAAAAAACCATATTATATGTGAACCCGCTATTCTTCTTCAACTCGTACTCGATCCTGTTATTAAACCTGAGTGATTTGAACCAGGCATCTGTAGCCTTAAAATAGAGTGGCGGCATCAGGTTTCCCTTGTCCCACAGCCGTTCCTTCATGAGTGATGACTGGTATTTTATCTTAGAATTGCCCGGGCTCCAGGTATAATAAAAATCGGCATTATATTGCTCCTTTGGTTTCCACTCCTGCGATCTGAGGGTATCAAGAGAATAGCCTCCGAAAAAATTCCTGGCCCCTGAAAGTGAAAGACTATGCTTGTTCTTCTTGATCGCCACCCTGCCGTCAAAATTATATGTACCCCTTGTTTCAAGGTATGAATTAACCGACGACGAGAACGAAGTGTATTTGTTCTCCTTTGTAATTATATTTATCGCTCCGGCCAGGGCATTGCTTCCGTAAACAACCGACATCGGTCCCTCAACCATCTCAATGTGATCAATATTATACAGGTTGAGCTGACCGAGATCGATGTTGCCCCCCATCCGCCCAATTACAGGGACACCATCTACAAGTATCTTGATATTGTTCCCGCTAAGACCTTTCAGCCTCATGCTTGTCCCAAGAGCAGGGTCATGACTCAATCTTATATTGACATCGTTTGCAAGTACATCGCCTACATTTGCGGCTGCTTTCTGGTCTATCTCAGCCCTGTCGATAACGTTGATCCTGTATATCGAATTATCTGCCTTCTGCGGAACGAACGAGGCCGTGACAACTGCCTGGTCGATATCAAAAACATCAGGGACCAGATTTATATTTACTACCTGCTCCTTTGCAACAGTATCAATATAGGTCTTATAGCCCATATATGAGACAACCACCACTGAATTACCTGATGACGGATTGACGGCTTCCCCTTTACTGTCACTCGTAAGACAGTGTGTCTTTACAACATCAATCTCCTGGAAACAGACAGTAGCCATGGAAACGGGTTTGCCGCTTTTTGAATCTGTTATAATCACCTTTCCTGCCTGCCCTCTTGCCAGTAGTGAAACAGAAAGGAGGAAAAGCAGCAATCCTGCTTTCCTCACTCTCTTTCCGGATATATAATTAATTATACCAAGGATCAATCCTTTATGCATAATGTGATCATTCATTAATCAGGAATTCCTTCCCCGGAATTGAACTATAGCTCAGTTGTTACTTCTTTAACGTGGTAAATACAAATTTACCGGTCGTATAATCAAATGCGGTGAACTGCAAAGCATAAACCGATTCATCCTGTGTTTTTACTACAAATACCCTTTCGGCATCAACCACGTATGCCATGGCATCCATATTAAAGGTCTTCCAGTCCCATCCTATTGTTGAAATATCATCAGAAAAATCATCCTCTGTCCAGCTGACATTTTCAAGATCTGTGGCATCGATCTCTGCTGCGGTAGCCGCAGGATTCAGCAATACACCCGTAACATCATAAACCATGCTGTTATCCTTGTACTTGGTAAACAGTAAATCCCAGCTGGCGGCTGAAGGTTCCCTGTCGAGACGTGTACCGTTCTCCAGATCATAGTATACGAAATTGGCATCTGAATCAGATACATCAAGATCAACCGAACTCTCGTTGCTGCCATCTAGCGCGGCATATTTAAAAGTGTACTTCTGTTGTGTCGAATATTTCATTTCGATAAAGATCTTACGGAACTCACCGTTTCTGAGCTTTATGATGTAAAGGGCACAGCCTTCAACATTGTGCGATGTAGCATTGTAATTTCCCCAGCCATAGTTTGGATGACCTGTTGCATTGGCACCGAAAGCCCCGTCAGCCCAGGTCGTATCAGGATTTAACAGAAGATCCCAGCTGTTGTAACCTGCGGTATCCACAGCATCGCTGAACTGCCATCCGTCCTGTGTCGGGTAAACCTTAAGCTCCACCCCTGCTGCTTCATTTATAAGTATAGCTGAACTCTGCGCATCAACGCTGAATGCAATATCCCAGTTTGTCCTGGACACCTCGGCAACCTTACCGTTCTCAAAACTGTAAAAGATATCATTGGCATATCCAGCACCCATTGATATTGAATCGTTCTCAGGAACAGGTGTATTCGGACCTTTATCTTTTTCACATCCTGTGAATAAATTAACAGCTAATGATAAAGCAATAAACAGTATTCCAAAATGATGATTTCGTTTCATAGTAAAATGATTTTTCAGTAAATTAATAGTTGCCGAAAGTATCAGAAAAATCTGTAGAGAATCTGTAATTTCAACCTCTGCCGGTTAGTTATGTAAAATATCTTTTCAATATCGGGTTTGATATATATCAACGCAAACGATGCATAAAATCAATATTACGCTTAAAGCCTGCTTCTGAACATATAGTTATTAGGCTTACAGGAAGATATTCAGTGATGGTTGCGATCGGAGGAGTATATATTTTTGTAAATATCACTGTCAGATTACATTTAGTCAGCAGAAAAGCCTTATATATCAAAAACAATGGTAATATTTACTACAAGAATTTCATATGAATACTTTTTTGTTATATATTATGACATCCTGAAAATCAAAACCCAAAAGATATGAAAAGGAAATCTACCCTTAAGTTAATGGTGCTGCTCACCGGTTTCTTCCTTTCGGCCATAATAGTTAACGGACAATCGCCGAATCTTCTTTCATACCAGGCGGTAGTGAGAGATGCTGGCAGCCAACTGATGACAGACACCGAGGTGAATGTTGTATTCACTATACATTCCGGGAGTACCGGCGGACCTGTAGTTTACAGTGAGAGTCATACCGTTATGACCAACTCATATGGCATGATCACCCTTCAGATAGGCTCAGGGACTACCACCGATGATCTTTCAACGATCGACTGGGGAGCCACCACATATTATCTGAACACCGTGATAAATAGTAATGATATGGGTACTACACAGATGGTAAGCGTGCCCTATGCACTCTACGCCGAAACTGCCGGGAGCACTCCGGGTATGTGGTCAAAGAATGCTGATTCGCTTTTTTACACTGCCGGCAACGTAGGTATCGGTACCGAACGTCCTACAAGCACATTAAGTGTAACAGGTACAACGCCCCAGGACTCTGCGATATTTGAAGTGAAGAATAATAACGGGCAGACAGTATTCGCTGTTTACAACGACGGAGTAAGAATAACCATTGATGAAACGGCAAAAGGGCCTAAAGGCGGCTTTGCAATTGGAGGTTTCGATGGCACAAAGGGTGTTACCAACTACCTGAACGTTTCGGGTGACAGCATAAGAATGTATATCGATAATTCAAAACTTCAGAAAGGACCCAAAGGCGGCTTTGCCATAGGTGGTTTCGACAAAGCCAAGGATGCAAATTCGAATTACCTTTCGGTATATGGTGTGCAGACATTACAGGAAGCATATAATACTTTTCTGGGATTCGAAGCCGGTGGTGACGGAGGCGGCATGCATAATACAGCTCTTGGTTATTATGCCGGATACAATATAACTACCGGCTCACACGACAATGTATTTATAGGTGATTCGGCAGGGATGTTCATAACCAGCGGATATGAGAATATTATGATAGGAAGGAATGCCGGCGCAAAATCCTTCGGTGGTTATAATAATATTATGATTGGCTACAGGTCAGGTTCGGAAGGATGGAACCAGTACAATGTTATGATTGGCGATGAGGCAGGAAGGTACAGCACTAATGGTGTAGCCAATGTTTTCCTGGGTGACAAGGCCGGGAGAGGAGATGCTGCAGCTGCCAGTAACGACGGATACTACAATACTTTCATCGGATCACAGTCGGGATGGAAAGTTGTGGGAGGTGACAACAATACCTTCCTGGGAGGTGCCTCAGGGTTCAATTGCACAACCGGAAACTATAATGTTTTTCTTGGTGCCTCTGCAGGAAACGGGAATATCACAGGTTCGAACAACGTTTACATCGGATATCTGACAGGATATTCAAATGAAGGATCGAATAATATTTTTATAGGACCAAGCGTAGGCGCTGATTTTCTCAATCCCCTGACTCAGAATTATCGCTTTATGGTGGATTGCTTTCAGCCCTCAACCCCCGATGATGCTTTCTTAACCGGATATATGGTAGGGGCCAAAACCTTCAGGATCAATGCTTCCACAGGAATTAAGACAGCCCCGGAGGCAGGTTTTGATCTGACAGTCGCCGGAAATGCAAAAGCAACAGCCTGGTCGACTACATCTGACGAAAGGCTTAAAACAGGCATTGAGAGCATAGAAGATCCGCTTGAAAAAGTACTTGAACTCAATGGTGTCTCATTCGAATGGAAGGACAAGGAAAAATATGACAATGCAAGGCACATAGGCTTTCTGGCCCAGGAGGTGGAGGATGTGGTACCCGAGGTTGTTAATACCGGTGGCGATTATTATTCTGTTGAATACAGTCAGCTAACGGCATTACTGGTAGAGGCCATAAAAGAACTTAAAAAGGAGAATGACCAGCTAAAGGCCAGGGTTGACAGGGTTGAAGAACTGGAAACGATGATTGAGGACATGAAAGCACTTCTGGAAAACCAATAGTTAGACATATCTTCCTACATTGCCGGGTCTCACTCAGAGGGGACCCGGTTTTTTTTGTGCCCATGTAATACAGGTTTCTGCTATATCGGGCCATGTTTCGAACATGTTTTCAATAAATTATGCAACACTTGAATTTTTATTATGTCTTTTAGAAAAATGTAAAACTTAAATCAATAAGCATGAAAAGCCTGAAAATTGCAATTGTATCTCTTTTATGCATCGGGACAGTAACAATGGCCTGTGGCCAGACAAGGGAAAAAGTAAAAGGGAGCGGTAATATTAAAACGGAAACAAGGAACGTGAAGGATTTCACCGGAGTAAAGACCTCAACAGCCGTGGATATTTACCTTACACAGGGAGCCGGTTTTGAAGTTGTGGTTGAAGCCGATGATAATCTGCTGGAACATATCGTTACCAAGGTTGAAGACAATGTTCTGAATGTAAGTATTGACAGGATAACTATTATGAATCATAATAAAATGGTTGTTCATGTTACTATGCCTGAAGTAGATTATATTAAAGCTACCAGCGCTGGTGATGTAATAGGTCAGACACCGATAAAAGCGGATAAACTTGAGATACAAACCAGCAGTTCAGGTGATATTAACCTTGAAGTACATGCTTCTGAACTCGATCTCAAGACCTCAAGTGCCGGCGATCTGACTCTTACGGGCGATGCCGGTTATGTTAAGGCAACAACAAGCAGTGCCGGTGATATCAAAGCTTATGATCTGAAAGTCAAAGAAGCAGACCTCAGGGCATCAAGTGCCGGTGATATTAAAATAACTGTTACTGATAAAGTAACAGCACATGCCTCAAGTGCCGGTGACATATATATTCAGGGTAATCCTGCCTACTTCGACGCATCATCATCAAGCGCTGGGGATGTAATAAAAAAATAACCCTTTTACGGGATCATATATATACTGTATCAACAGCATGCCGCATGAAGTTCTTCGTGCGGCTTTTTTTGTAACTTTGCCTGAAATAATGGTAAATGAATACCGGAAAAACAGATGTTACTGTAATAGGTTCAGGCAGTTGGGCAACTGCTATAGTAAAGCTACTCTCAGAGAATTCAGATAGTATAGGGTGGTATATCAGGGAGAAGGAGATTATCGATCACATCAGGGAGCACCAAAATAATCCCGTCTACCTAAGCTCCGTCGACCTCAGCACAGATAAGCTTGTTCTGACCAACGATATAAATAAAGCCGTATCGCTCTCCGACATAATTATTTTTG
>JBJKPH010000089.1:0-2346 GCA_046706585.1 Bacteroidales bacterium
ATCATCAACGACTATGGCTTCCCAATTCTTATATGTTTGATTTATAAGTGAATCTAGTGTATACTTAATGTAATCGGCACAATTGTATGCTGGGATGATAATTGAAACAAGAGGCTGATAGTCAATCATTATTAATAAGAATGAGTTAGGATTATTAATCAAATATAACTTCTGAAAGATTTAAGTATCTAATCGATTTCATATATCAATTAATTAACTTTCTGACCACCTCAAATACCATTTAATAAATCTAGCTATCCCTTCTTTTACCCCGGTGCCAGGTCTATAACTTATCCATTTGATCAGTGCATTAACGTCAGCCCATGTGGCCTTAACGTCTCCGGGCTGCATGGGCAGGAATTCTTTCTTTGCCGTTATACCCAGTTCATCCTCGATCGCCTTTATAAAGTCCATCAACCTTACAGGGGAATTATTGCCTATATTATATAACCTGTAAGGGGCAGGGGAAGAAGCCGGATCGGGAGCCATACCCGTCCATTCAGGGTCCGGCTCAGCTGGTTTCTCAATTACCCTGGCCATGGCGTTCACTATATCATCAATGTAGGTGAAGTCACGTTCCATCTCACCGTTGTTATTAATCTGAATTGGCCTGCCTTCAAGAATTGCCTTTGTGAAAATGAAAAGTGCCATGTCGGGCCGGCCCCAGGGACCGTATACCGTGAAAAACCTAAGCCCTGTTGCAGGTAACCCGAAAAGGTAACTGTAGGAATGGGCCATCAGTTCATTTGATTTCTTGGTTGCAGCATACAGGCTAACAGGATGATCAACATTGTCAGAAGTGCTGAATGGCATCTTTTCATTCAGTCCGTATACACTGGAACTGCTGGCATAAACCAGGTGATCAATCTTATGATGCCTGCATGCCTCCAGAATATTTGCAAATCCTGAAATATTACTGTTAATATATGCATGGGGATTTACAAGACTGTACCTTACTCCCGCCTGTGCAGCCAGATTAACAACCCTTTCAGGCTTTTCAGTTTTAAATATCCTGTCTATCGACTCTTTATCTTCGAGCCAGACCCGGTAGAAGCTGTATCCCGGGTATTTTGAACTCTGTGCTTTCTTGCCGGAAACTATATCCTTCCTCTCTATACCGGTCTCTTTAAGCCTTGCATACTTCAGGTTTACATCATAATAATCGTTGATGCTGTCAATACCTGTTACCTCATATCCTTCAGAGAGCATTTTAACTGCAAGGTGGTACCCGATAAATCCTGCAGTGCCTGTAATCAGTACTTTCATCATTGTTATCTTCCTATTCCAAAATAAGTGAAGCCCGCTTGTTCTATCAGTTCCCTCTCATAAATGTTTCTTCCGTCGAATACAACCCTGTTTTTCATCAGCCTGGCCATAACACTCCAATTTGGGTTCCTGAACTCATTCCACTCGGTTGCAAGCACCATGGCGTCTGCATCGACAAGGGCATCATATGCATCTGAAGCATATATTATCTCATCGCCCAGTCTCCTTTTAGCCTCTTCCATTGCAATAGGATCGAATGCAGAAACCACAGCTCCTGCAGCTGTCAGTTTACGTATTATCCTTATCGAGGGGGCTTCCCTCATATCATCTGTGTTTGGTTTGAATGAAAGTCCCCATAAACCTACCTTCTTGCCCTCAAGATTTCCCCTGAAGTAATCTGAGATCTTTTTGAAGATTACCTCTTTTTGCTCCTCATTAACCTGATCGACAGCTTTCATTACCTTAAGATCATAGCCGTATTGTTCGGCAGTCTTAATGATAGCTTTTACATCTTTTGGGAAGCATGAACCTCCAAATCCCATTCCGGCATAAATAAACTTGTGGCCTATCCTCGAGTCGGCACCTATCCCTTTTCTCACAAGATTAATATCTGCTCCAACTCTTTCGCAGAGGTTGGCAATGTCGTTAATGAAACTGATCTTGGTAGCCAGCATTGCGTTGGCTGCATATTTTGTAAGCTCAGCAGAAGGAATATCCATTGAAATTACAGGGTGACCGTTCAGTACAAAGGGTTTATAGAGTTTCTCCAGTATCCCGAAGGCTCTTTCCGAATCAGTCCCGATAATGATCCTGTCGGGTCTCATACAGTCATTTACCGCATCACCCTCTTTAAGGAATTCGGGGTTTGATGCAACATCGAACTCAATATCTGCTCCTCTTTTCTGTAATTCGTCCCTTATGGCCTCCCTTACTTTTTCAGCGGTACCGATAGGGACGGTACTTTTAGTAATTACAACTATGTAGTCCTGCATTTCCCTCCCGATATCCCTGGAGGCTGTAAGCACATGTTTCAGGTCGGCACTGCCATCTTCATCAGGAGGTGTGCCCACTGCTATAAAT
>JBJKPH010000090.1:0-8267 GCA_046706585.1 Bacteroidales bacterium
GCCATGAACATCTTATCGGTTATCTTAACGATGGCACAATTCATCATATTGAGGGAAGCCTTAACGGCCCACTTGGAAAATATGTGTCGGAAGGACGGATGAAGGGAATGGGAGTGCTGAGATCACATGGTGGCAGGTACCAGGCAATACAGGATGGTGAAGTAAAAATTGATATTGCCGTTATAGCTGCTCCGCAAGCTGATTTTTTCGGTAACGCCAACGGCCTGTACGGAGAATCTGCCTGTGGTGCACTGGGATTTGCACTGGCCGACTCACAATACGCCGACAGGGTAATTATTATCACCGATAATCTTGTCGGTTTTCCCTGTGTTCCATGGCAGATACAGGGTAATTATGTTGATTATGTTGTTGAGATTGAGAAGATCGGTATTCCTGAAAGGATTGTATCCGGGACCACAGAAATAACGAAGAGTCCCGACAGGCTGATGCTGGCCGAATTAACGGCCAGGTTCTGTTACGCTGCAGGAATTATCAGGGATGGCTTTTCATTCCAGTCGGGGGCAGGTGGTACATCCCTTGCCGTTGGCGAATTTTTCAGGGATATTATGAAGAGGGAGGGAATAAAAGCCAGATTCGCCCGGGGAGGAAGTAACAAGTATCTGGTATCGATGCTTGAAGAGGGACTGGTGGATTATATTCTCGACGGGCAAACATTTGATCTTGATGGTGTAAGATCGATGGCCTCCAATAATGGGCATATAGCAACCAGTCCGTTTACAAGCTACAATTATCACGGAAAAGGCAACTTTGCAGGAATGGTGGATGTTGTGATCCTGGGTGCCACTGAGGTCGATGTCAATTTTAATGCTAACGTGGTAACCCATTCCGACGGATACCTTCTTCATGGTATCGGAGGGTGGCAGAACTGCCTGTTCTCAAAAACGGTGATACTGCCATTGCCACTGTTCAGGGACAGGATCCCTGTTGTGATCGATGAGGTAACAACATTGTGCGGACCGGGTGAACTGATTGATGTAATTGTAACTGAGAGGGGTATAGCCATTAATCCGGCAAGGGAGGATCTTATTATGAAGACTAAAAATTCAGGCCTTCCGATAACGACCATTGAAAAACTGAAGGATGAGGCAGAGAAAATATGTGGCAAACCTGCGAAGGTTAAGCTGTCTGATGAGGTTGTAGCCGTTATCAAGTGGGTCGATGGTACAGTACTTGATTCAGTAAGAAGAGTAATTTGATATCCGGACAGGCTGTCCGGCAAACAATTAATAGTAATAAAATCTATATTGATGGAAAGTTACAGGTGTACGGTTTGCGGTTACGTGTATAATCCCGAAGAGGGAGATCCTGTGGGTGGTATTGAACCGGGTACAGCTTTCGGGGATATCGGCGATGATTGGTTATGCCCTGTTTGCGGTGCCACCAGGGACGAATTTGTGCCGGCTGACTAGTGATAATTTGTGGTCACTCCCTATCGGGCGTCCTGTCAAGAACCTCGATAAGGAGTCTCCAGAATTTCATGGTCGACTCAATATCTATGGCCTCCTGAGGCGTATGGGCCCCTTTTATTGTAGGGCCGAACGATATCATGTCGAGGCCGGTGTATTTCTCAAGAAACAATCCGCATTCCAGTCCGGCATGAATTGCCCTGACTACCGGTTCCCTGCCGAAAAGGTCATTATATGAAGCTCTTGTAATCCTAAGTATCTCTGAATTAGTGTCGGGTTTCCAGCCCGGGTATCCGTCCGACTGCTGTACCGTGCCTCCGGCAGCTTTGAAAATACCTGCTATCCTTGCCGATACTTCATGTTTAGAGCTCTCCACCGAGCTTCTCTGGCTGGTAACGATCCATACCTTATCTTCGTCTGATAAGGTTACCGAGGCAAGGTTGGTGGATGTTTCAACCAGTCCTTCCATGTCCTTTGACCAATCAAGTACTCCATGAGGACATTTTTTTATTGCCATACCAAGATTCTCCTGGGTATGCCGGTCGATCACATATGCAGGGATATCAATTTTTTCAGTTGTGATGTTAAAGCCTGGTTCAATGCCGGAAAATTCAGATGCAATATTGCTCCTGAAATCTTTAATGTGGTTATTTATATCCTCTACCTGTGCCTGTTTGCATGTGATAACTGCAAATGCTTCCCTTGGAATGGCATTTCTCAGGTTGCCTGCATTGAACGAGTGCAGACCAATACCATACTTTGAATCAAGTTCCAGGAGAAGCTGATTCATTATTTTTACAGAGTTGCCATAGCCTTTGTGAATTTCGTCACCTGAATGGCCTCCGTGAAGTCCGGTCAGCCTGATCTCGAGAGATACCGATCCATCAAGTGGTTTTTCCCTGCTGAAATCCATGCTGCAGACTGTGTCCATACCACCGGCACAACCGATAAACAGTTCGCCTTCATCCTCAGAGTCAAGGTTTAACAATATTGAACCTTTGAGCCAGTCATTGCTGAGATTCATTGCACCTGTCATTCCGGACTCTTCGTCGACAGTGAACAGACATTCAATTTCACCTGTCTTTATTTCTCTATCGGAAAGTATTGACATTTGTGCTGCTATACCTATCCCGTCATCGGCTCCCAGGGTGGTGTTTTCAGCCATTACCCATCCCTTATTCACAACAGGAATTATCGGATCGTTCTTCCAGTCATGTACAGTACTGGCATCCTTCTCCCCAACCATATCAAGATGACTCTGGAGTATAACACATTTTCTGTTTTCATAACCGGGGTCTGCTTTTTTTCTTATAAGGAGGTTGCCGGTATCATCGGTTTTATACTCAAGTCCGTTCTTTCTCGCAAACTCTTCAAGATATACCCTTATCTGCCCCTCGTTTTTTGACAACCGGGGTATACTGCATATTTCTCCGAAGTAGGTCCAGAGCCTTTCAGGCTCTAAATTATTAATAGTCATTCTTTTTGTGCGGGCAAAACAGATGCTTTGATTAGTACTTCAAAGGTACAAAATATTCGTAAATTTCGGCTACAAGTTTTATGGATGTTCTTTGTGCTGTGTAAAAAAGTAATTACTTTCAGACTTCCATAGAAATGAAAAAACAATAAATATGAGCAAGAGAAAAATTGTTACACTTCCGGGTGATGGCATAGGCAACGTAGTACTTGAGCAGGCTGTCAGAGTGCTTGATGCAGCCGGTTTTGAAGCAGAATATATTCATGGTGATATCGGATGGGATTTCTGGTGCAGGGAAGGAAATCCGTTACCGAAGAGGACGATCGACCTGATAGCTGAGCATAAGATAGCACTTTTTGGTGCCATTACTTCAAAACCCAAAGATGATGCGGCTGCTGAGCTTAATCCTGCACTACAGGGTAAAGGATTTAAGTACTCTAGCCCCATTGTGGGTCTAAGACAGCATTTCGGTCTGGATATTTGCCTCAGGCCATGCAGAACATATAAGGGCAATCCACTGAATTTCATTCGCCGGACCAGGGATGGGGGTGCGGAGGAACCTTTTGTCGATGTGGCAATTTTCCGGCAGAATACCGAAGGACTTTATAGTGGCGTTGAATGGACTGACCCTCCTGAAGAGGTACACAAAGCATTTATGACCCATCCGGGCTTCAGAAAGAATTACAGTAATGTGCCTGCTTCGGAGCTGTCAATCTCTACCAGGATCTTTACACGAAAAGCTACCGAAAGAATAATTAGGGCGGCATTCGAATATGCCGTTAAGAATGGCTACCGGTCGGTAACAGTATGTGAGAAACCAAACGTCATAAGGGAAACATCAGGACAGATGCGAATGATTGCCAGGGATATACAAAAGAACGAGTATCCTTCGGTTGAACTATGGAATACAAATATTGATGCACAAATGATGTGGCTGACCAAGAATCCTGAGGATTATGGGGTGATTGTTGCCGGCAACATGTTCGGGGATATCGTGTCGGATGCATTTGCAGGGCTTATCGGTGGACTGGGTTTTGCATGCTCGGCACAATTCTCATCAGACGGGATAGGGGTTTTTGAACCGACACACGGATCTGCTCCTAAATATGCCGGTTTCAGTGTACCGATAGTAAATCCTGTCGCCATGATCGAATCGGCATGCATGATGCTCGATTTTATTGATCAGAAGGAAAAATCGACTGTTATAAGGAAAGCTGTAGCCAGGGTTATTGAAGAGGGGAAGGTAAGAACCTATGATATGATGAAACTTCCGGGAAGCGAAGATGTAATAGGTAAAGGTGCTGCTTCCACCATTGAAATGACCGATGCAATAATCGGATATATAAAATAAAAAAAGCGTAATATGAATGCTGAAGTTGCCGTCTTATGGCCCGAACTTGAATGGATATCTGATGAAAACCTGAGGGAATGTACGGCAAGGGCCTGGGAACTTGCCCTTGAAAGAAGTGTGCTTGACAGGAATGACCTTGAGAGGATACCGTTCACCCTTTTATGCGGACCAGACCTGAAGGTAAGTTTTATGGCTCACAAGAGGTGTGTTGTGCATGTAGCCAGGGAAAGTGGTCAGAAAATGAAAGAGTTTTTTGGCACTGAACTGCCGGTAGACCTGGATGTACTGATCTCAGGAGCTATTCTTGCCGATGTAGGCAAATTGCTTGAATATGAGCTAGATAACGAAGGGAAAGCTGTTCAGGGTAAGTATGGTAAATACATAAGACATCCGTTCTCGGGAGTTTCACTGGCCGAAGAGGCCGGCCTTCCGCCCGAAGTGTGCCATATTATTGCAGCACATGCCGGTGAGGGAGACCATGTTCTCAGGTCTACGGAGGCCTATATTGTTCACCATGCCGATTTTATGACCTTCCTGCCCTTTAAAAGCAGGCTTAAAGTGTGACAGGTCAGGGGCTGTTTGTTCCGGTTCCGGTTGATGACGCTGTCGGTTTCTTTTTTATCTCGTAGCTTTTGGTTCTGCTTTCACCATCAGACCAGAAAGCCTTGACCTTAAGAGTAGTTGATTCTGTTATTTCAAAAGGGAATTCATATTTTGCCGAATTGATGCCGGGTTCACTGCCGTCGGTGGTATATACGATCGTTGCTCCTTCCCTGGAGATATCAAGCTCTGCATAAAAAATATCAGTGAATACCAGAGAGTCGGTTATCAGTCTGGGTGGGGTCATACCCCGGTTGGCCCTGGCTACATTATCATAACCCATCTTATCGACACTCCTGTCGTAGGTAAGCAACCCGTTTGTCTCTGTTTCCACATCAGTGATCTGTGTATAGACAGAGGCGCTGAGTCCCTGCTCACTGGCCATGCGGTGTACCCTGTCGTAGTATGATTCATATAAAGACAGAAGTTCATCCTTTCCTTCCATTTTCCTGTATCCCCAGTTTTGGTCTTCCCATGTGTGGTCCTGCACAGGGTATCCCAATCCTCCGAATTCACCAAGTACTATTGCCCTCCCTTCTTCTGGTTCGGGACACCTCGGATCGGGATAATGATGGATATCGTGCATATCACCTGTTCCCCGGTCGGACCAGCCCGATGCACTGTTAACGAGTCTGGTAGTGTCAAGACTGTGGATAAAGTCGGTAACCCTGGCTGTTTCAAACTGGCCCCAGCCCTCGTTGAAAGGAACCCATGTTATTATGGATGGGTGATTATACTTTGTCTCAATAAGCCTGGAAAGCTCAAAATAGAATTGAGCCCTGTCCCTGCGTCTCTTTCGTATGTCAGGATCATTACTGCCGATATACCTGTCGCCCGATGGCATATCCTGCCATACCATCAGGCCCATCCGGTCGCACCAGTAATAGAACCTGCGGTTCTCCACCTTGACATGTTTTCTGAGCATGTTGAATCCCATTGACCTTATCATCTCCAGATCGCTGATCATTGCCTCTTCTGTGGGCGGAGTATAGATGCCATCAGGCCAGAATCCCTGATCGAGGGGACCGTTCTGGAACAGGAACCTGTCATTAAGCAGTATCCTTGTAAATCCATCTTCATCTTTACCCAGTGAAACCTTCCTGAAGCCGGCATATGATGTAATCTGGTCAAGTATCCTGTCGCCTGAAACCAGTGTCAGTTCAAGTTCATAAAGTACGGGGTTCCCGGGTTCCCACAACTCGTACTCAGGGAGTTGAACTATTACTTCTTCCGGATCGTGAGAGGTTTCTTCAGCTATTATCTCACCATCTTTTTTAACGCTCAGAAGAATGTCAAGATCATCTTTCAGATTCACTATCCGGGGTCTTACAGTTATCTCTCCGGTTTCAATGTTCGTTGTTGTTCTGAACGAACTGAAATGGATCAGTTCCACCGGTTCCAGCCACACCGACTGCCACAGACCTGTCACCGGGGTATACCAGATACCGTGTGGATCTGATACCTGCTTTCCCCGGGGATTATTACCTTTTTCAGTAGGGTCCCAGACCGATACCATCAATTCATGGCTCCGGCCGGGAGCAGCATATTCCGTTATATCGAAAGTGAACGGGTCATATCCTCCCTGGTGAACACCGGCCTCTTTGCCATCAATCCATATGGAGGTCCTCCAGTCGGATGCCTCAAAATTCAGCATTACTCTCTTGTCTTTCCATGATGACGGCACTTTAAATTTTCTCCTGTACCACAATAACTTTTCAACGTCGACCATTCGTTTTACTCCTGAAAGAGCCGATTCGACAGGGTAGGGTACCAGTATTTTACCATCCCATTTTCCGGGTATACTGTCTGCCCGTGTAATTGCATAATCCCACAACCCGTTGAGATTTCTCCAATGATCTCTTTCCATATAGGGTCTGGGGTATTCAGGCCAGGGATTTGAAGGGTTTATGTCGGCAGCCCATTTTGTCAGGAGAGGATTATCGGCAATTTTCCACTCATCATTCTTCAGATCATTACACGATATTAAGACCATCACCATTCCGGCGACAATTACCCCCAGGTTAAATTTCATAATAAAAGATTTCATTGTTTTTCTGCCACTCCCTCTATAGTTTCATCCGCTCAACCGACTCAATATTACGTTCATTGTTAATTACCTTGCCGGCAGGTGTATAAAGGAATTCAATAAGGTCGGAATACTTCTCGGTTACTTTTCCCCGTATTACTTTTGCTGTTGCATTTACCAGTCCGTTCTCTTCTGTGAAGCTTTCATCAAGAACACCCAGGGATACAGGTAACCATCTCTGTGGAAACATTTTACCATATTTACCATTTGTACGGTATTCATTTACTTCGTTTTCAATCAGGTTGAGTACTGCACGCTGCCCTTCTTCTGATGATGCATTCAGCCTTTTATCATCCAGATAGCTCTTTAGTGCATGCTGGTTTGGCACTATTAGTCCCACAGTGTAGGCCCTCTGGTTGTTGTGGAGTAAACACTGATCAATATATTTTGATTGTTCCGTAATAGCTTCCTCGATACTTTCGGGGCTGTATTTTTCACCGTCATCGGAGATCAGAAGACTTTTGAATCGTCCGAGAACGTAAAGAAAGCCGTCACTATCGATATATCCCATATCTCCGGTATGAAGCCAGCCGTCTTTCAGTGCTTCTGCCGTGGCCTGTTCATTTTTCCAGTACCCGTACATAACGTTTCCTCCTTTTATCACTATCTCCCCTTTTTCCGACGAGGGTTGTGCGTTCCCTTCCTCATCACATATTTTTACTTCAAGGTTGCTGACAATGAATCCCGATGAGCCAAGCTTATGTCTCGGTTTTGAGTTTCCTGATATTATCGGTGAAGCTTCCGACAGGCCATAGCCCTGGAAGACAGGTACACCTATTGCATAGAAAAATTTCTGCAGTTCCAGATCCAGTAGGGCTGCACCCCCGACAAAATATTCCAGTTCGCCACCGAAAAAGTCCCGGATCTTAACAAATATTAATTTATCAAAAAGCCTGACCAGTGGTAACAGTATTTTTGAGATACCTTTACCCTTGCTCCATCCGTCCTTGTTATACGCATATGCGATCTTCAGTCCCAGTTCAAAAAGAAAAGTTGTTACTTTCCCTTTTTCATTAATGCCCTTTTCAATATTCTTTCTGAAATTTTTTGATACAGCTGGAGCACTCATCAGTATGTTGGGTTTTATTTCCCTCATGTTAACAGGAAAATTCCTGAGAGTCTCCATTGGAGTTTTTCCCTGCTTAACTGATGCAATGCTTGCACCTTTGCCCATAAATGCAAAAATACCTACCGTGTGGGCAAATGAATGATCCCAGGGAAGGTAGAGGAGAGTTTTCCAGAAAGGCGGAATATCCATTATACTGTAACCCTGGTATACATTTGTAATGTAATTACCATGAGTAAGCATTATACCCTTGGGGTCGGCTG
>JBJKPH010000091.1:0-5326 GCA_046706585.1 Bacteroidales bacterium
CACCAAGGGTGTACGGCAACAATTTCGGTCCTCTTTCATATATGAATGACGACACTTCACCTGATGACCTCCGGCCCGTGTCGATATATGTTGAAAAAGGTAGTGACGGAGTCTTCAATTCAGGTGACTATATTCTCTTTTATGCTGAAAGTACCGGCCGGTGGGAATATAAAGAAGATACGGGCTATATCTTCCACAAGCATGAGTATTCAGACACTTCTGTGTATTTTATTACTGACGGACCCGGTGCCAGCGAGATCACTACAGATAATACGATACTTGCACCTTCACAAACATCCGGTTATTACGATCTGCCGCTGTATTTTGGCAACGATGATGTCAACCTGCTGAAATCAGGAAGGGAATGGTATCAGCCTGTATCAACGGTTAGCCCGGTAATATTCAATACGGGTTGGGACCAGTATGAATTTGAGCCCGGAGAAAAGTTAAGGATCAGATCAAGGGTTGTTGGCAGGGCCGGGTTACAGACAGTTTTCAGGGTTCGTAACGGAAGTACAACTATTAGCTCGATACCTGTTCCCGAAATAAATATGCTGAATGTGACAGGTACTTATGCCAGAATAGTTGAACAGGCAGATTCCATTGATAACGCTTCGGTCTCACCAAACCTCAGTCTGGAGTATTATAATAATGGGGATAATTCTGCAAGAGGTTGGTTCGATTGGGTAATTGCAACAGCACGTGTAAAGCTTGAGTATAACGCGAAACCGCTTGTAATAAGAGATCACAAGACCGCGTCACCCGGTAATATAACAACATTTGAAATTGGCTCGCAATATAACGACCTGGTGGTTTGGGATGTTACCGATCACCAGGATCCTGTCAGTCTCCCTGTAACATATTCAGCTGGTAAGATATCCTTTACGTCACATACCGACACAATAAGAAAGTTTGTTGTTTTCAGGTTACAGGATGCCTTCAGGCCTGATCTGAGCAGTGAAAGGGTCGCTAACCAGAACCTGCATGCCACCGGTGGCTGCGATATGATTATAGTAACTCATCCGCTTTTTAAAGAGTATGCAGAAAAGCTGGCTCTTTTGCACTCACAGAATGACGGGCTGATAACTGATATCGTAACCCCTCAGGAGATATACAACGAATTTTCGGGAGGGATAAAGGATATTTCGGCGATAAGAAACTTTATCAGGATGGTATATAACCGTAATAAGGAAGGTCCAAGGCCTTTGAAGTTCCTGCTGTTGTTTGGCGACGGATCTTATGAGAACCGGACCCCGCCACCCGAGAATCCAAACTACATACCCACCTACCAGACCCGTAATTCGAATGTAAACGTTCTGTCATTCATATCTGATGATTATTACGGTCTGCTCGACCCCGGTGAAGGCGAATCGACGGGAATGATCGATATCGGAATCGGAAGACTGCCTGTTTACGACACTGTTCAGGCATCTGTTGTCACTGACAAGATAAAAAGATATATGGATCCGGCAACAATGGGCCCCTGGCGTAATACAATCCTTATGGTTGCCGATGATGAAGACAGCAATGCCCATATGAACGATGCCGAGAGTCTCGCATCCCTAATAAGATCGAAAGGACCATGGGTAAATATCGACAAGGTATACTTCGATGCGTTCAGGCAGGTAACCTCCATAAGCGGCGATTCCTACCCCGATGCAACAAATGCCATTGATGATAAGATTGAGTCGGGATGCCTGGTTTTTAACTACCTTGGTCATGGCAACGAACTGGGGCTTGCCCATGAAAGGGTTATAAAGACCGAAAATATCAACTCATGGCGAAACAGTACAAAACTGCCTGTTTTTATCACGGCAACATGTGAATTCAGCCGGTTCGACGATGTCGACATTGATCCGGGTACCGGAAAAATAACACCAAGACCATCAGCCGGAGAGATGGTGCTACTAAACCCCGAAGGAGGAGGCATTGCATTACTTACAACAACCAGGATAGTTTATTCGGCACCAAACTATATTCTGAACAACAGGATATATCAGTATGCTTTTAACCGTGATGAAAATGGAAAGGCGCTGGCACTCGGGACAATAGTAAAACTGGCAAAGAATAATGCCGGATCGGGAGATAACAAGAGAAATTTTACGCTGTTGGGTGATCCGGCACTAAGGCTTGCTTTTCCATGGCATGGAAATGTAATAACCGACTCTGTTAACTCAGTACCGTTATCTCAGTTTAGCGATACTATCAGGGCTCTCTCCCGTGTGACTATTTCAGGTCATATTGAAGACCCTTCCGGCAATATTCAAAACAGTGCCTCCGGGATATTATACCCTGAGATCTTCGACAAGGAATACGAGTTGACAACTCTTGCCAACGATGGTGGTACTCCCTATAATTTCATGCTGCAGGACCATGTTCTCTTCAGGGGGAAAACAGAGATTAATAACGGAACCTTCAGGTTCACTCTTGTAATACCACGCGATATCGACTTTACATATGGTAAAGGGAGGGTGAGCTACTTTGCAAGTTCCGGAACTGAAGACTTCAGCGGTTACAGCAACGATCTCACCATAGGAGGATTCAGTAACTCATCGTCGGGAGATACTACCGGACCGGTTATAAAGCTTTTTCTGAATGACACCCTTTTTCGCAACGGTGGAATTACAGATCAGTATCCGGTACTGCTGGCCCGAATAAGTGATCCGGGCGGGATAAATACGGCCGGAACAGGTTTTGGCCATGACATTGTTGCATATACCGACGAGGACCGTACAGCCAGTGTTGTGTTAAACAATTATTACGAGAATGACCTTGGGTCATATTCATCGGGTTCGCTTTCTTATCCTATGGGCTTAATTGATATTGGCAAACACTCGCTTACACTCAAGGCATGGGATAATTACAATAATTCAACAACCGAATCACTTGTTTTCCTTGTTAAAAATGATGGTAATTTTATCCTTAACAGGCTTATAAATTACCCGAACCCTTTCCCGTCATATACCTATATTACTGCCGAACATAACCGGCCGGGCCAGGAACTTAAAATTGAGATCAGGATCTTCAGTTCGGGAGGCACACTGGTAAAACGCATCATTACAAAGCAGGAAACCGACGGATATAATCTTGAACCAATTCTATGGAACGGTGTTGATGAGGGTGGATCAAGGGTTGCCAGGGGTATTTACATTTACTCTGTAACGATCACTTCTGCTGAAGGAGAGCAATCATCGATAACGGGGCGAATGGTGATTTTGTAGTTAAAGTACAATATATCAGCATAAATTTTGTTTTATATTTGCGGATAAACTGAAAGGGATGAGAGATAGAATAGCAGCGATACTGATACTTGCCGGACTGGCATTGGGTAATAATATTAAAGGACAGAATGAAGGTGAGTTGAACGCAATACAAACGGTAGTACCATTTCTTACCATAGCACCTGATTCGCGTTCAGGAGGGATGGGTGATGCAGGTGTAGCAACCACACCCGACCTTTACAGCATGCACTGGAATCCTGCGAAGTTTGCCTTTATCGACGGTGACGGAGGAATGGGGATCGCTTATTCGCCCTGGCTAAGAACGCTGGTGCCGGATATCAACCTGGCTTACCTGTCAGGGTATTACAGAATAGATGAAAAACAGGTTATCAGTTCAAGCCTTCTTTACTCAAGCCTCGGCGACATACCTTTTACTGATAATTTCGGTAACGAACAGCTTGTCTTCAGGGCAAATGAATTCAGCGTTGATGCCGCCTATTCAAGAAAACTAACCGAGAAATTTTCAGGAGGTATTGCCTTCAGGTTCATATATTCAAACCTTACCGGAGGATATTACGACGGTATTACCGAGACCAAGCCGGGCATCTCATTTGCAGCGGATGTCTCATTTTATTATTTCAACGAGATATCGGTAGGTGATAAAGACGGGGAACTGGCCTTTGGTACGAACATTTCGAACCTCGGGTCCAAAATGAGCTATACCGATGCCCGGAATCCAGATTTTATACCCATGAACCTGAGGATAGGAACTACATGGGGTGTTTTCCTTGACAAGTATAATAAGATCAGCCTTTCGGTTGACCTTAACAAACTGCTGGTACCAACACCACCCATCTATAACGACACCATATCACCCCCTACAATAATTGCAGGGAAAGATCCTAACGTGGCAGTTCCTGTAGCTATTTTCCAGAGTTTTACAGATGCTCCAGGAGGCTTAAGGGAGGAACTCCACGAGATTACCTACTCATTCGGTGCCGAGTACCTCTACAATAACCAGTTTGCAATTCGCGGTGGCTATTTCCATGAAAATGCCAGCAAGGGTAACAGAAAATACTTTACCGTAGGAGCAGGGATCAAGATGAGTGTATTCTCGCTGGATTTTTCCTACCTGATGCCACTGGTTCACAATCATCCGCTTGCACGGACATTGCGGTTCTCTATCTCGTTCGATTTCGACTCCTTCAGGAATATAAAAAGATCGTAGCCATGGACTTCAGGATAGGACAGGGCATTGATTTCCACCGGCTCGAAGATGGCCTTGACCTGTGGCTGGGAGGAATAAAGATCACATCCGACAAAGGTGCCGTTGCCCATTCCGACGGCGATGTGCTGATACACGCAATATGTGATGCCATACTGGGTGCCGCAGGACTTAAGGATATAGGTCATTACTTCCCCGACACAGATGAAAAATTCAGGGGCATAGACAGCAGGAAGATCCTGGCTGAGACTATCAGACTGACAGGTGATAAGGGGTATAGCATTGTAAATATTGATTCGACAGTATGTCTTGAACAACCAAAGATAGCTCCCTGGATCGACAGCATGAAGGAAGCACTCTCTCAGGTGACAGATCTGGATACAGACAAAATAGGCATTAAGGCAACGACTACTGAAAAGATGGGATTTACCGGCCGAAGGGAAGGTGTGGCAGCATATGCAACGGTATTACTCAGTAAAGTCTGACCCACATCATAACTACAATAATCAGTTTTGGTATGGAAAAAAGAACGATCATTCTTGGTGCAAGTAAAAACCCGGAAAGATTTTCCTACAGGGCTGTGAGAAGCCTTCAAAGGAGGAATATACCGGTATTGGCGCTCGGAAGGGAAGATGTGGAGACAGACGATTTTACGATCAGGAAGGGAAAACCTGAAGATGTCGGCGATATTTATACTGTGGCAATTTATATGAACCCTGCCGTTCAGAAAGATTATTACGATTACATACTCAACCTGAACCCCAAAAGGATAATCTTCAATCCGGGTACAACTAATCCCGAACTTGAAGAACTTGCATCAAATAAAGGTATAGAAGTTATTAATGACTGCCTCCTGGTGATGCTCAACAGTGAAAAATTC
>JBJKPH010000092.1:0-6605 GCA_046706585.1 Bacteroidales bacterium
AGATTGTATCATGCATGCCCTGGATAATAATATTATCATCAAGCAACAGGAGTTGCAGACCCATATCCAGGAAAATGCCCTTAAACAATCAAAGATCGGATTGTTGCCTTCTGTCACGGGAAACGCATCCCAGAATTTCACATTCGGGAGAGCCCTTGATGAAACGACTTATGATTATACAGCGAATGCAAATGTAAGTTCGAATTCATTTTATGCAGGTACCAACATGATCCTTTTCAGCGGGCTCCAGAATTACAATACCATCCTGAAAAACAAGTACAGTCTGGATGCAAGCATTCTCGACCTTCAGGGAATAAAAAATGATGTTTCCCTTAATGTCGCACTTGCGTACCTGCAGATCCTGCTCAACAAGGAACTTGTTACAGTTACGGCAAACCAGCTGGAGGCAACGAGGGAACAGATAGAAAAGACCGGGAAGCTGGTCGAAGCAGGAAGTCTGCCAAAAGGCAACCTGCTTGAGATAGAAGCACAGGCTGCGCGTGAAGAGGTGCAGTTGATAAACATGCAGAACCAGCTTGATATCTCATACCTTAATATGACTCAGCTGCTGGAGCTTGAATCACCCGAGGGATTTGAGATACAGATCCCCGAACTGGCGACACCGAGCGATCAGATCATTTCCGGTGAGCCTGACATGGTTTATAAAGATGCCCTTATGGTGAGGCCGGAGATCAGGAGTGCAGAGATGAAACTACGGGTATCTGAATATGACCTGAAGATAGCACAGGGAGCCAGGAGTCCGCGACTTTCGTTTGGAACCTCCGTAAGAACCGGCTACTCTGATATCAGGCAGAAAATACTGGGCATAGATCCGCTCGATGGAATATTATATGGGGACTATCCGTTCGGGGAACAGCTAAAGGATAATGTGAGTTATGCGATCGGTTTTACCCTTAACATTCCTGTCTTCAACGGCTGGATGGTAAATACCAATATCAGTAATTCCAGGATCAATATAGAGAATTACAGGTATAACCTTGAAAATTCACGCAAGCAACTTTTTAAAAATATCCAGCAGTCATATGCCGACGCCAGGGCAAGTCTTAAATCATATGATGCAAGTAATAAAGCGGTTGAGTCGATGGAGGAATCCTTCAGGTATACGCAGCAGAAATTTGAGGTGGGAAGTGTGACTCCGGTTGAATATAATGCGGCCAAGACACAGTTGCTTAATGCTCAGTCGGAACTTGCGCAGGCAAAATACGAGTTCATCTTCAAAACAAAAGTGCTTGACTTCTATCGTGGACTGCCATTAACATTAGATCAATAACCGTGAATTATTAAATATCTTCCCAAAACCAAAACAGCATATAATGAAATCTGATAAACTTCTTAAAATTCTGGTCCCCCTGGTTGTGATTCTGATAATTTTTGCCGTAGTAGGAAAGAAACAGGGATGGTTCGGAAAAGCACTAACAATAAAAGTTGCCACAGAAAAGGCTGAAAACAGGTCAATTACAGAAACAATAACTGCCAATGGGAAAATACAACCTCAGAAAGAGGTTAAGATCAGCCCTGATGTGTCGGGCGAGATAGTAGAACTTGCAGTTGAGGAAGGTCAGTATGTTAATGCGGGCGATCTGCTGTTCAAGATAAAACCCGATGCCTACAGCTCTGCGCTCGACCGCTCTCAGGCAACACTTGAATCAGCAAAAGCCAGGCTATCGCAGGCTGAAGCACAATATTCACAGGCCGAATTATCATACAAAAGAAACCAGCAGCTTTTCGATGCACAGACTATTTCCAAATCCGACTTTGAACAGGCCGAAGCCTCCTTTAAGGTAGCCGGGGCAGAGGTTGAAGCATCCAGATTTTCTGTCCAGAGTGCCGAAGCATCAGTAAGAGAATCAAGGGAAGCCCTGATTAAGACAACCGTATATGCGCCTATGTCAGGTACGATATCTTCACTTCTGGTGGAACAGGGAGAAAGAGTTGTGGGAACGGAGATGATGACAGGTACAGAGGTAATGAGAATTGCCGACCTTACAAAAATGGAGGCATGGGTGGAAGTAAATGAGAACGACATTATAAAGGTAAAACTTAATGATACTGCTATAATCGAGGTGGATGCATATCTTGATAACAAGTTTACAGGAGTGGTTAACGAAATAGCCAATTCAGCCAAAACGACAGGTGTCTCGGCCGATCAGGTAACAACTTTTGATGTAAAGATCTATATCCTGCCTGAAAGCTACCAGGGGCTTATAACAGAAAACTCGAAAAACCCGTTCAGACCGGGAATGTCGACAACGGTAGATATTCAGACTGAATCAAAAACCGACATCCTTACTGTACCGATCCAGGCTGTAACAACACGTGTTGACACTACAATGGAGGGAATAAGTCTTGCAGATGCCGATGTACGGACACTGGTCTTTGCCTCCGACGGCACTTATGCACTGGCAAAGGATGTGAAAACGGGTATACAGGACAATAATTATATTGAGATCCTGTCAGGCCTTACCGAAGGTGATGATATTATATCGGCTCCTTTCAGCGCAATCAGCAAGAAACTATCTGACAGCACACTTATCGAAATAGTATCAAAGGATGATCTGTTCAAAACCGAAAAATAACTCATTTGAATAATGATCCTTTGTATTGATACGGCAACATCTGTCTGCTCGGTATCGTTATGCCACGGGGGAAAGATAATTTCCACCAGGGAGAGCGACCAGGAAAGATCCCATGCTTCCATGTTGACGGTATTTATCTCTGAACTCCTTGAAGAAAAGGGTATAAATGCCGCAGATCTTGAGGCCGTGGCAGTATCTAAGGGACCGGGATCATATACCGGACTTCGAATAGGAGTTTCGGTGGCAAAAGGGATCTCATACGGAACTTCTGTTCCCCTGGTTGGGATCAATACCCTTGAATCGATGTATTATGGCATTACGGAGAAGGTAAAAGTCAATAAAAAAAACAGGCCTGTTCTGTACTGCCCTATGATAGATGCCAGAAGAATGGAAGTTTACTTCAGCCTTTTTGACAGCGAAGGTAATGTGATAATACCTACAGGTGCAAAAGTGATAACCGGTAATTCGTTTGAATCGTACCTCAGTCAGTCACAGATACTGTTTTTCGGCGACGGGGCCCTGAAATGCAGGGATGTGATCAATAGTCCCAATGCACTCTTTGATGAAAGTTTCAGGCTATCTTCAGCCTATATGTGCAGTCCGGCAACAGAGGCCGTGAAAACGAAAAGATTCGAAAATGTTGCTTACTTTGAACCATTCTACCTGAAGGAATTTATAGCAACCATACCAAAAAATAACCTTACCTGATATCCTCTTATGGCATACCGTTTGTTCTCTTCCTCATATATGCGAAATGTCTGTTTAATAATCTTAGCATTGATCATTTTTCCCCGGGGAATAACTGGTCAGACAACCAGCTTCAGGGCCGGCGAAGAGATCGAATATGTTATTCGTTACGGGTTAATGAGCGGGGGCGAAGCCACATTATCCCTATCCCTGGATACCCTTGGTGAAAAAAAGGTCTACCATTCAGTCCTGTTCGGACAAACAACCGGACTGCCTGATCTGATCTACAAGGTAAGAGACACCTATGAGAGTTATTTTGACACAGTTACCCTTTCGCCATACAGGGCTGTCAGGGATATCAGCGAAGGACGGTACAGATGGTATAACGAGATACGTTACGACCGAATTTCAAGGATTGATTCAGTTATTATAAGGAGTAAAAGATCGGGAGATCATATAACCCGGCGGGATATCTATGATATAATTTCATGCTTTTATCTTTTCAGGGAAAATTTTCTCGCCCGGGGAGATACCCTCCAAACCGGTGATGTCATAACTATCTATACTTGGTTTGCCGACGAATACTACCCCATTATCCTCAAGTATAAGGGAGAAGAAGAGATACGTACAAGGCTGGGAAAGATAAATTGTCTGGCCTTTAATCCGGTAACTGAAGTGGGAAGGGTATTCAAAACAGAAGATGATATGACCGTATGGTTCTCAAATGATGAAAATTATTTACCAGTTAAAATACGATTTGATATCTTTGTAGGCAAGGTCCTGGTCGACCTTGTTGATTTCAGGGGCCTTGCTACCCCAATAATATTTAATAATTAAAAATCATTTAACCGGCAGATTTTATGGCAACTACCGCAGATTTCAGGAATGGTTTGGTACTGGAGTTCAATAACGACCTTTACACTATCGTTCAATTTCAACATGTAAAACCCGGAAAGGGAGCAGCTTTCGTCAGGACAAAACTGAAAAGTCTTACCAATGGGAGGGTTATTGAAAACACTTTCAACGCAGGTGTTAAAGTTACTGTTGCCAGGGTTGAGAGAAGACCCTATCAGTATCTTTACAAGGACGATATGGGATACGTGATCATGCATCAGGAAACATATGAACAGGTTACCGTTAATGAATCGGTTATCGATAATACTGAATTCCTGATGGAGGGACAGGAACTTGAAGTGGTGGTTCACGCCGATAACGAGGTTATACTGGGTGTAGAGATACCGTCATTTGTTGTAATGGAGGTAACCTACACCGAACCCGGACTGAAGGGTGACACTGCCACAAATACACTTAAGCCTGCCACACTTGAGAACGGCTCATCTGTAATGGTCCCTCTTTTTATTGAAGCAGGCGAAAAGGTAAAAATCGATACCCGCGACCGAAGCTACGTGGAAAGGGTAAAAGAATAGAGACAGCTATGGACAAAAGTACATCCAGGAACAGGCTGCAAATGTCCAGGTTTAAACTGGACTCCCTGCTGGATATTACAATGTCTATTACTGCAAATCTTCCGACAGACAAACTGCTCGGCAAGTACGAGTCGATTCTGAGGGATGAGCTGAATATCGGCAGGATCCTCATATATAAGTATTCCGACAGATGGGAATGCCTGCTTAATGCAGGTTTTACAGAAGAGTATGCTATAGCAATCGATCCGGCAGAAAGCCTGGCTGGGTACGAAGAAACAACACATCTTTCACAGGAAGATGAAAGCCCGTTCCCCGGTGTGGATATAATATTTCCGGTTCATAACAATTCCGGCCCGCTGGCATATATCCTGATTGGGGATATTGACGAGGAGGGAGAAGGAATGAGTCCGGTTCTGAAGCATATCCATTTCATACAGACCATTTCAAATATAATTATCCTGGCGATCGAAAATATCCGTCTCTTCGAAGAATCGCTAAGGCAGGAAGCCCTCAGGAAAGAGCTCGAACTGGCAGCAAGGATGCAAACCCTGCTTATTCCGGATATTAAATCCCTTCCCCGGAACGAGCATATAAGGGTTACAGGTTATTATCACCCTCATTACGATGTTGGTGGTGATTACTATGATTGTGTTGTTCTCGGGGACGATGTGACAGGTTTCTGTATTGCTGATGTTTCGGGGAAAGGGATCTCAGCCGCTCTTCTTATGTCGAATTTTCAGGCGAGTTTCAGGGCCCTTTTTTCTGCAGGTATCGAGCTGGAAACACTGCTTACCAAACTCAACGAGGTCGTGATAAGGAATGCTTCAGGTGAGAAATTCATTACTTTCTTCGTTGCCCGATATAATCATGTTGAACGTGAACTGGAATATGTAAATGCCGCCCACAATGCACCAGTTCTTTATGATCTGATAACAGGTAAGGTAATGCACCTTGAAGCATCATGCGTTGGAATAGGTATGCTCGACTCAATTCCATTTATCAACAAGACTGTTGTAAGGGTAGATAATCCATCCAAGCTTGTATGTTATACCGATGGACTTTCGGAGCTAAAGGGAAGCGATGGCAAAGATATTGGAACGAGACCTATTATTGAACATATTTCAAACCACGACCCTATAGATAAGAATATCACTGAACTTATCAGTGACCTGGGAATACCTGATAACAATCCCTATCTTTTTGACGACGTTTCCATTATCGCTTCTTTCCTCGCTTGATCATCCTCTTTTGCTGTGGTATCAAGAATAACCAGGATAGCAGTATATATCCAGAATGGTGCCGACAGTTTGTCGGTATCCAGGAAATTATTGAGGAATGCATGTACGTAATATGATAACAGTCCGGCCTGGACCGACAGTGCAAGGTACTTAACGGACTTCGGGTTGTTCCCGGTCCACACCCTGTACCCTGCTATAAGTGTAAAAACAGCAATTAATACAAATAACAGGACCCCCGGTATTCCCGAGTCCACCATTGCACCGAGATACTCACTATGCGCGTTACCCCTGTCCCCGAAATTGGTGCTGATACCGGTTCTTTCAGATGATACCTGGAAAGGTGCATACATAAACTGGTAAGTCCCGGGACCCCATCCAAGAAGCGGCCGCTCTGCCGACATGCGCAGTGCCGATCTCCATCGGTTGATCCTTTCAAGGTTCGATGCATCAGATGTTATATTGGTTACCGAACTGATGTGCTTTAACATGTCGCCTGATGATTCCTGCCTGTTACTTTCGAATGATAGCATAACAGATTGCCACGAAACAACCAGCACAATAAATAAAAGCCCCGCAGTGAGAAAGATAAGCCTGAGCGGGATCCTGAACATCAGCAGGACAACATACAGGAATGCTACACCAAGGCTGATCCAGGC
>JBJKPH010000093.1:0-3224 GCA_046706585.1 Bacteroidales bacterium
ATATAAGGGTCTCCGTTCTGGTAACCCCTTCGATTGTCTGTATGTCATTCACAAGAATATCCCTGAGATGCTCATTATCATGGGCATATACTTTAATAAAAAGTGAATAATTACCTGTCGTATAATGACATTCTATTATCTCGGCAATTGTCTTGAACTTCTCAATAACGCCCAGATAGCTTCCCGGTCGCTCAAGAAAGATGCCAATATATGCACATGTATGAAAGCCGACTGATACCGGGTCGACAATAAACTCCGAACCCTTTATTACACCTATTTTTATCAGTCTCTGTACTCTCTGATGTATAGCTGCTCCTGAAACGTTACACTCCCTTGCCACTTCAAGGTATGGTATACGTGCATTTCTTGTAATAATATTCAGGATTTTCCTGTCAAGATTGTCAATCTGTAAGTTGTGTGCCATTTTTAGGTTGTTTTTCTTTGGGATTAACAGTAATTGCAGTACAATATTATAAAATATTAACCAAAAATAAAAATTTTAAAATTATTGGCTCAAAACTGTAATAATGTAATATAAATAGTTAACTTTGCAGAGTGTTTGAGTTAACAGTTATCATTTTAAAGGGTGGATTCATTTAAATTATCCACTCTTTTCTTTATTATAATAAAAACTTATTCTGATTGTCTTTATTGGATCTTTTTATGATAACATTGCACCGGTCAGATCTGAAGCATTCTCAAATCCATTTTCATCCAGATATTTCTCTATTTCACCGATAATTTTCAGAGGGCACAACGGGTCAATGAATATTGCCGTACCAACCTGAACAGCTGTTGCTCCCGCAAGCATAAACTCGATTGCATCAGAACCATTCATTATCCCTCCCATTCCAATAACAGGAATATCTACGGCTCTGGATACCTGCCACACCATTCTCAGGGCTACGGGTTTAATAGCCGGTCCTGATAAGCCACCGGTAACAGTTGAGAGGACCGGTTTACGCGTAGTGTGATCCACCGCCATTCCAAGCAGGGTGTTTACAAGAGATACGGCGTCAGCTCCTTCATCCTGTGATGCCCTGGCAAAATCCTGGATTGAAGTAACATTGGGAGACAGTTTCACTATCAGTGTTCGGTTATATACTTTCCGCACTTCCCTGATTACCCTTGAGGCTGTCGGAAGGTGTGTCCCGAACACCATCCCTCCCATTTTCACGTTCGGGCATGATATATTAAGTTCAATTCCATCGATATCTTCAAGGGTGTCGATTATTTCTGACAGCTTCACATAATCTTCCACCGTACTTCCATTCACATTAACAAGGATGTTTGTGGAATATTTTCGTATCCGAGGATAGATATTTTCAATAAAATTTTCTATCCCCCCGTTTTGCAGGCCAACTGCATTCAGCATACCTGAAGGGGTTTCAGCCATCCGGGGATAAGGATTTCCCTCACGTTTTTCAAGCGTTGTACCCTTAACTACCAGGGCCCCCAGCAATGAAGGGTCAAAGAAATCTTCAAGTTCAGGACCAAATCCGGATGTACCTGATGCAGTCATAACCGGATTCTTCATCTCCATCTTCCCGATGGTTATCCTCATGTCTGCCATTTCAGTCGCTTTATATTAAATACTGGTCCCTCAGTACATGTGCATATATTACCTTTATCGGTTTCCACAACGCAACAGAGACATACACCAAAGCCGCATGCCATCATATGTTCAAGCGAAACCTCGCAATCAATACCGTTATCTGCAGCCAATATTGCTACAGCCTTCATCATCGGTTCAGGTCCGCAGCAATAGATCATGTCATAACGGGGGGATTTTAGAAGCGGATGGTCTGTTACAACTCCCATTATTCCCATACTACCATCCTCAGTAGTAATTTCAAGTTCACCCAGTCTTTTAAATTTTTCCAGGTCAACTACCTGATCTTTTGTCTTATAACCCAGGAGAAATCTGCATGCCTGTCCGGCATCCCTCAATTTCCGGCCAAGAAGGTAAAGTGGGGCAACTCCTACGCCACCACCGACCAGTAGAACTGTCTCATTATCTGAAGGGATTGTGAAATTGTTCCCCAGCGGATAGATAATATCGAGCTCATCGCCCTCCCTAAGTTCTGATAACCTCTTCGTACCTGGTCCTGCAATCTTTATCAAAAGGCTTATTTTTCCATCGGAAAGATCTGTATCATAGACTGATATTGGCCGTCGGAGGAAGGTCTCCCTGCTATTCTCTACCAGGACCTGTACAAACTGACCAGGGAGAATTGACCCGGCATTTTCTGCGCCAGTTACTTCAAGTACGAAATAGCCGGAAGAGAGATCCCTTTTTTGTGTTACGGTCAGCCTGGAGCTTTTTTTTGTCATCGTGGCCGGTTAGACATGTTTCCGGATGCAAATATAATCCAAATAAATGCTTAATCAGATCAAGTTGATATAATGTTAATAGATTGACCCGGACTATAACTAACGAAAGTCATATCGCTGTAAAATACGATCACAGACGTAACCCGTCTACCTTCCTGAACTTTAATATCACTATTATCATCCTTCCTTTCATCCTTTTGTACTTCATTCCCGCCTGTTATTTCAGATCCGGCATCTCTTTTTTCCTCCCTGACAGACTCACTGTCTGCACTAACAGTTCCATTATCAAAAAGGGAGGGCATCACAGCCTCTCTGTACATACTTCCTTTTCCGAATAATAACCAGTCTGTCCTAAGCAATGGATATCGTGATAGCATTTTCATCGTAAAATCAAGACTGGGATTATTCCTTCCTGATAAAATATGGGATACACTGGATGGCTGAACCCCGATTTCCTCGGCAAACTGTGAAGAACTTTTGTTCTCCCTTGATAAAAATTGCAAGATCCTCTCTTTCATAGCAAATATATTACTATTTACAAATGTAAATCTTTATTAGTTCACATGCATAACTTTTTATTGTTTACATATGTGAACCTCATTATTTTTATTACTTTTTGTTCAAAATATAAATATATCTTAAATACTTATAATACAGTTAATCAATGTATTAGAAAAGTAATTTATTTAAACATCTGGTTTAATTTAGTGCTATATTTTACTGGTATAGTGATGTTTAAGTATGTATTTCTAAAATATCTCAGACAAATATTCCTGGATATGACAATATTTGCTGATATATTGCTATAATTAATATTGTTATATCACTGATTTTTAGTTATATATTTAAGTGAATATATATCAGGTAAAGATATTTGCCAAATGTGAAAT
>JBJKPH010000094.1:0-7612 GCA_046706585.1 Bacteroidales bacterium
GATTGGTTCCGAACGGTGGCAGAAGGTAAGCGACGCGAGCCATGAATTATACGACATGGGTCATCTTTTTGAAGCAGCATGTGTATGGTATATCTCCACAGGTAAGCGGGATCTGCTTGATATTGCCATTAAGGCTGCTGATCTTCTTGATGCCACCTTCGGGTGGGGAAAGCTGGAGAAATATCCCGGGCACCAGATCGTTGAGGCGGGTCTTTCCCATCTCTATCTGATAACCGGTGATCAGAGATACCTTGATCTGGCAAAGTTTTTCCTTGATGTACGAGGACCAGGCGGCTCGGAATACAACCAGTCACATCTGCGTGTAAAAGATCAATCGACAGCTGTCGGTCATGCTGTAAGAGCCACCTACATGTATACAGGCATGGCGGATGTCGGTGCCCTGACAGGGGATAATTCATATGTTGAGGCTATTGACCGGATATGGGATGATATAGTAAGCAGGAAGCTCTATGTGACAGGTGGGATAGGATCGGTGGGTGGAGGTGAGAGCTTCGGAGCCGATTATTTTCTGCCCAATCCGGATGCATACTGTGAAACATGTTCATCGATCGGTTTCATTTTCATGAACCAGAGAGAGTTTCTTCTTCATGGTGATTCAAAGTATATTGATGTTCTGGAGCGCACTCTTTACAACGCCATGCTTTCAGGGATATCGCTGTCGGGCGACAGGTTTTATTACCCTAACAGGCTTCTGTCAAACGGAACAGAGAGGAGGTCATCGTGGTTCACCTGTGCCTGTTGTCCTCCCAATATTGCCAAGCTGATATCTTCCCTTCCGGGATACATATATGGTACCAGGAATGACACATTATACGTTAACCTTTTTATCAGTGATACTGCAAATATTGAAATTAATGGTAACGATATACGGATCATTCAGTCGACATCATATCCATGGGAAGGTGATATAGGTATTGAGGTAGACCCGGGGGCGGACAGGGAATTAACGGTAATGGTAAGGATCCCCGGATGGGCAGGGAACGAGGCGGTACCTTCTGACCTTTATCATTTCACCGGAGCATCGGGGCCCGATGCAACCATGACGATCAACGGAGAAGAGTTCAGCTACCCGGTGGATAAGGGATATGCTGTGATCAGCCGCACATGGTCGGAAGGAGACAGGGTGGACCTGACACTTCCGATGGAACCAAGGAGAATTATTGCAGATAATAATGTGGAGGCAGACCGCGAAAAATTTGTGATCCAGAGAGGACCTGTGGTTTATTGTGCCGAAGGGATCGATAACGGTAATAATATATTGCTGACTGAATATGGGAATGATGCAGTGCCTGATGTAAGGTATGATCAGGATCTGATGAACGGAATACAGGTGATCAGCCTGCCATCTCTTCAGATTGACGGGAGCCGGGGCGACGAGGTTACACTGGTACCTTATGCGTACCGTGATAACAGGGGCGGTTCACCCATGACAGTCTGGCTATCGGATTACAGGGAGAAGAATTTTCCCGATTCACTTATCCTGATCCTGAAGGATGACTCGGCAACAACAAACTATGTATCTCCATGGGAGACACTTACCAGTATTCACGATCTTTATGATCCGTCCAGTTCCTCGGATAAAGGTCCGGGCGCTTTCGGCAACTGGCAGGCCGGCGGATCGGTTGGTAAGTGGAACTGGGTTCAGTATAATTTCTCGGAGGAAAAGACCATTAGCTCATCTCAGGTATACTGGTGGCGCGATTACCAGGGGATAGATCTGCCGGAAGAAACGTACCTTTCATATTATGATGAATTAACCGGGAGTTTCAAAATGATCATTTCAACGATAAGGGAGAAGGCAGATATCGTACCTGACAAGTACAACAGTGATCATTTTGATCAGGTAAAAACAAAAAGGATGCGGCTGAATTTTTTCAGTAATTCAACTGCCCAGGGTATCCTCGAGTGGAAATTATTTTCGCCTTCGGCCAACACCGGGGTGGACAAGACGGGGGATGAAGAAACCGGAATTAAGGTATGGCCTGTTCCGGCAACCGATGAAGTGTATATTGAGATACCAGGACTTGCCGAACCATATGATATATATATTTATACTCTTACCGGTAACCTTGTTTACAGCAGCAGGGTAGCGGGCAGAAGTGTTATCAGCAAACAGGATGTCGGCGGACCGGGGATATATATTGTCAGAACCGTTGATCACGATTCACGCCGATATGGTAAGATAATATTCAGGTAGATATGGCAGACTCAGACGAGCATTCGCACGGAATAGTAGGGCAGCAAAGCTACGGGAAAGCATTTGCCATTGGTATTGGTTTAAACCTGGCTTTTGTCGCTATTGAGATTATCTATGGTCTTATTGCCAATTCGTCTGCCTTGCTGGCAGATGCCGGTCACAATACAAGTGATATACTGAGTCTTCTCTTTTCATGGACAGCCGCGTGGATGGCTACCAAAAAGCCCAGGGGCAAGTACACTTACGGTTTACGTAAAACGACTATCCTGGTATCAATATTAAATGCACTGCTCCTGTTTGTTGCCATGTCGCTGATCGCCATGAATGCCATCGCAAAGTTTAAGAACCCTGAGCCTGTTGCCGGCACACAGGTAATGATAGTAGCAGGTATAGGAGTGGTTATTAATACTGCTACCGCTCTGCTTTTCATAAGAGGCAGGAGAGGCGATCTGAACATCAGGGGAGCTTTCCTGCATATGGCTGCCGATGCAAGTGTATCGCTGGGTGTTGTAGTGGCAGGATTACTGATCAATCTCACAGGTGTGCAGTGGATTGACCCTGTTACAAGCTTTGTGATCATTGCGGTAATTCTGTGGGGTACCTTTCGTCTCTTTATTGATTCGGTTGATCTGGCCCTGGATGCAGTACCACGGCAGATCGACATTGAAGAAGTACGTAGTTTTCTTAATTCGGTTGATGGGGTGGAAGATATCCATGACCTTCATGTATGGGCAATGAGCACAACACGGATAGCCCTTTCGGTACACATTGTCACCTCCCGGCAAACAGATATTTCCTTTCTTGAGTCGATCAGGTCCCAACTGAAGGAACAATTCAGTATCGACCATTCAACTATCCAGGTGGAGTTTGGCAACGATATAAATGATTGCGGCTCAAATTGTGATTAGCATACTGCCGAAAAATGAAACCCACTGATATTCAGCGGGTTTGTTGTTGACATTAAAATTGGTAGCGGATTTTGTGCATAATAATGGGCAGTGGGGAAAATATCAAGAGTTAAATATACCGTTAGTGAAAAATCATGTCAGACCTATGAGTACAATATTTTGTTATTTCTTGATTCCCAAAAATTTTAACTTGGGTACTCTAATTGTCAGTATAATTTTCAATAATAGTGATCGTGACTAATAGGAAGTCTCCTAACTACTCTATATCAGGTACAGCATAAGCCTTATTTATATCAAACTTGTTGGGGAAGAAAATACACTTATCTTTAAATGAAAGTTGTCTGAAGAACGGGAGTATTAATATCAAATATATATATAACTTAGTATGATCATAATAATATGCATAAAAAAATATGTATTCCCTAAATTGAAATATCGTGATTTCGTAAGTTGATTATTTGCATATGACTGTCAATGATTTAAGCTTTAAATATTGTTTCACCATGAGATATATTTATATTCCATTTCTTATTTTGTCTGTATATTTTACAGGATGCAACGGGGATGCAAACCGTGAATCGGTTGATAGTTTAGCACTGAAAATAAATATTGATACTATACAGGTAGATTGGGGAAATGTAAGTTTAAATACTATTCAATACATCCCACTGGAAACGTCAGATAGTTGTCTTATTGGTTCGATTGACAAGATGTTGTTCTTTAACAACCTCATTTATGTATCTGATTTTTTGGATAATAAAACTCTTCTCATTTATACACGGGAAGGCAAATTTGTTAAAAGGATTAATATTCCCGGAAGAGGCCCTGGTGAATATCTTCAACCAATTGATTTTGATATTGATCCTATGGGGAACATCAGAATTCTTGATAACGGCTTAAAGAAAATACTAACTTTTTCTTCAATGGGCGAATATATTAAAGAGGAAAAAACAGATCTGAGATTTTTAGAATTCTTTTGGGGCAGTGATGATCAATTTATGTTTAATTATCAGTTTGATACTGAAAAAGAGGCAATTTGCCTCGGTTCATACAATTTGAAAGAAAAAACCATAGAAACACTAATTCCTTCCCGCGGAATTCTTGATGATATTTCAATTATGAGGCAGCCGTTCTATTTCTTCAAGTCAGACAATACTGTTATTTTCAATCCCCGGTTCACAAATATTCTGTACAAATTGTCCTCCGAAGATAAAGTTGATGAGCTTATCGAACTGGTTTCGGAGGATTTTCCTAATGAAGAATTTGTAAGGGAATACAGATCAAACAGACATTTAGGAGATATTTTCCCGGATAAGATACTTGATATAACAGATATTTATGAAACATCTGATTTCTACTATTTAAGGGTAGTCCGGGGAAAGCATGTGAGTCAGAATATACTGTACTCCAAGAAAACGAATAATATTTCAGGTTTCAGATTGCTGAAGAATGAGAATTATATAGGTAGCGGATATATTAATGGAGTTGCAAAAGATATGTTTATCTCGACTCTGCCTCCATCATTTTTTGTTAATAAGCCCGATTGGAAAGAGAGGGTGCAAAACTTAAATATAGATAATATTACAAAATCCCGGCTGCTGGGTTTGACAATTGAATCAAATCCGGTAATTATCTTTTTCAATTTTAGTAAATTCTGAAAATTACCGGGCTGATAGAACCATTTACTCCGTATTACAATAAGTCATTCGATAAAATAAAAGAAACAGCTTAAATATAAGACTTTCATCAATATAGGGTACTATGTATTCCTTTGCTAAGTGGTTCAATCAGAATCGGAATAGGTGGTCTTTATAAAGCGTATTTTCCAAAACCGCCAGTTTCGTAATCATCGCAGGTCTTATTTTATTGTCACTTTCTGTATGGCATTATTTGCATTAAATGTAGGGAAGTACATCATTTCGATCTTCGCTGGATTGACAGTATATCGACCAGTATATCTTGGTATAAGCTCTATGACAAATTCATAATCGCCAGCTCTGAGTGACTCACAAAAGATTGCGGTCTCATTTTTGAAGTATTCCCGATGAACTTCCTGAAATGAACTATTGGATTTATTACCATATGAACATCCGGCAGGGATGGGAACGTTTATCAGAAAATTAATCAAAACTGATCCGAAAATATTTGAGAGATTAAAATCCGATAGACTTTCTGCTAGGTGGAAAGATTCACTTTTGGAGGTGCAAATCCGTGAAATTGCTCACTCAATCAGAAATGAGTTTTACAATCCGAAACATAACACAAAAAGAGATATCGCAAATTTATACAAAGACCCTGTTTTATTTGATTTCCTTCCGTATATCAGAAGGGAAAAATTGATACAGGCCGGAATATGAAAACAACATTCAAATACATATTATTATGGCACAAAGAAAAGGACAAACAGGCAACCCATCCGGCAGACCGAAGGGAACCCCCAATAAAATAACTGCCGAATTGCGAGAGATAATAAGTGATTTTCTAATTGAAAACTGGCCACAGATTGAAAAAGATTTCAAAGTCCTGGATCCTGAAAAGAGGGTTGCCCTTTATGAAAAATTCATGCAATTCACGATACCCAGGATGCAATCTGTACATATCCCTGATCTAATAGATAAAAAAGAGATCCCGATGATTAAGTTCGTAGATTTCAGTAAGAAATCAGAATTAAATAACGAATCTGACCAGACAAATAAATAAATCGCACCTTTTCTTTAATTCAAGAAATTTGATTTCCAGATATTTAGTAAATTTGATTATCTTTTCAATATTACCGACTATAATAAAAAGGATAACCCTCTTATAAATACAGGTACCATGAAAGGAATAATCTTATTTACCCTACTTTTCACTGCATCAAACTTATGTCACGGACAACAGGCATTTGAAAAACGCCTGGATAAATTCAACGTACAAACAATAGAAGTGTCTGGCCATACTTTTTCTGTTGGCGATACATTGACATTTACTGTTGGTTCGTTGCCAAATGGAGAGTTTGTAAGTACTCAATTATCTCCAGGAGTTTTTTTACTCGCTAATTCAATCCCTCCTCATTTGCCGGCAGGTTATATCAATTATAAATTTATTGTTGAGAAAATCAGGTATTCGACAGATGAATTAAATTCATTCACAACCCTAGTGTTTTATATTGACAAAAAAACGCCTGTCTGGGTTGATGCTAATATTGCGATACTTAAAAAAGAAATAATACTAAAATAATTATCTTCCCTCTAAATCAGACTTATTCTATCAATTCTCATTTAAATTCAAAAAAATGAAAAAACACATTATTGAAATTGCATCAGACATATTCAGGTACCCCTCAACCTTTGAACCTTTGAAAGATGATTTGAATAAGAAGTTGCTGGATGAAAACTACACTACAAATGATTTAATGAATGATTATTCCATGATTTTTACAATCATCCACAATAGAGAGGTTCGGAGAAAATTAAAAAGTATTAATAGTGTTTTAGTATTCTTTGCTGTACTCTTAATAATTAGTCTATCTATTGGAGTCATTGCCGTTCTTGCAACTTTGTAAAAAGGAGTGAGTTTTAAACGCCGGGGGGAACAGGCGGGGAATATATCGAATAAAAAAATCTGATAGCGTTGATTATCAATACTATCAGATTTTATTTTGAGGTCGGTAGCGGAATCGAACCGCTGTACACGGTTTTGCAGACCGTTGCCTAGCCACTCGGCCAACCGACCAAAATTACTTCCTATATAAAGAACCCTGTTTTCATCTGCGCGAATTACCTCGGCCCGCTATTTCAGACCTCGGTGAGTTCCCTTCGGTCGGTTCGAACCGCTGTACACGCCAGCCTGCCGGCAGGCAGGGTTTTGCAGACCGTTGCCTAGCCACTCGGCCAACCGACCAAAATTACTTGCTATTTAAAGAACTATAATAGATCCTACTGTTATATTCCGCAGGCGGGCCGGCAGCCACCCTGTCCGCCGAAGTCCCGAATATTCGGTACGAAGGTGGATCGGCCAACCGACCATGTCTCGTGCCGGACTGCAAAAATATAAAAAAATAGTAATAATCGTGTATTATTGTTATTGCTGCGTAACGAATGAGGGTACAGTATCCATATTTGCAAGGCGGTCGGTTATCAGGTAAGCCAGCTTTGCTATACTTGTTGCCTTGGGAAAATCGATCTTATAGGCATCATCACCCGGAGCATGCAGATCATCATAGATACCTGAAAAGAAGAAAAATGCAGGAATACCCTTATTGATATAACTCATATGGTCGCTTCCGCCCGGGGAATCTTCATCATTATCGTATATAATGGGGAAATCGGTTACACCGTTATTAATACCGTTAATGAAAGTTTCAAGCTCACCGATATACTTTTTATCTGAAACATCATAATGAGCCCTGGTCTCTTCATTTTCCTCCGAGCTTCTTCCTATCATGTCCATATTAAGATTGAACTTAATTTCACCGGCCGGGATAAGTCCGCTGGAAAGGAAGAAC
>JBJKPH010000095.1:0-3074 GCA_046706585.1 Bacteroidales bacterium
CCTTTAAGTCCTCCGTAAAAATCCTGGAACCAGTATGTGGCAAACATAAGTGCACTTAGCAGGATCAGCATAAGCCATCTCATGGCAGCCGAATCACTCATTGTCTTTTTTATATTCTCCATCTCAATATTTGTTGGTTTTTGAATAGTTGATCGTAAAAGTAAAAAAAATTTGCAAACCCAATCCCTGCACTGGTAATTATTGAATGAAAGGAAACAAAGAGGGTACAATAATTGTTATAAATGCAATGAACTTTTGGTAATGTTCCGGACAATTATAATTTTTGTCCAAAATTTGAAAATTATGAAAAAGGCAATATTCTTATTTATTCTTTCAATCTTTATCCTTCCCCTGTCTGCACAGGAAAAGGGACTGGTTAAATGGTATACTGTAAACGATATTGAAAAACTCCTGGCCAAAGAGCCAAGACCTGTCTTTATCGATGCCTTTACCGACTGGTGCGGATGGTGCAAGAGACTTGACCAGAACACTTTTTCAGACCCGGTAATAGCAAAGTACCTTAATGAGAATTTTTACCCGGTTAAATTCAATGCCGAGTCAAAGGACCCTGTAACATTTATGGGCAAGGAATATATTAACGATGGCAAATACGGGAAGACCCATTCACTGGCTGCAGCCCTTCTGCCTGTCAATGGACAGATCGGGTTCCCCACTATAGTGTTCCTTAACGAGAAAGGTGAACTGATCACTCCCGTCCAGGGTTATAAAGAACCCAAAGACTTTGAACCTCTGCTTGTGTACTTCGGAAAATCAAAATATCTGACCGAGAGCTGGCAGGATTTCAACAAGACTTTTAAGGGGAGTTATTAGGGAGGCGTAACGATCAGGGGTCTATGGGCTATGGTCTATGGTCTATGGGCTATGCTCTATGGGCTATGGGCTATGGGCTATGGGCTATATGGAAAATTGGAACCGGGCAGTGCGAGTCCCGAGTTCCCGGGACTTTGGCTTCTAAGCCAGCTCCTCCAGGGAGGCGATTTTGCCGTACCGTCATACCGTCGTACCGTCGTACCGTCGTACCGTCGTACCGTACCGCTATTTCCCTATAATATAATTAGCCGGAAGTGTAACCACCTTTCCAAACTGGTACACCAGCTGGCGGCTGCTTCCTATTGTCTTTTTACCATCTGTAACCCTGATATTTACAACTTCCGGTATTCGGTAGTACAACCTGTCGAATTTTTCTCCTGTGGTATCATCCCTGGTCACCATATTAATATTATTTACCTTACCGGTACTCATCATTTCAACCACAACCGGACGTCCGCAGACATCAGTCGGATCAAGGACTCCTTCACCCGGAGAGAAACGGAAAAGAACAACCGGTCTTCCCTCCATCGATTTATCAGGGACCAGAAAAAATTTGAATGTCTGCTCCTCGCTGTAGGTCTTTCCTGAAAAGAGACTGGTATATTCGTACTCGAGCCTGTTAATCTCATCCAGCGCTGCCCTGTCCTGAGGAAAAACATTTGTTTCACCTGTAAGGATCATGTGCCTTCCTTCCCTTAATTCCAATAATGTCCTGGACATATTTTCAGCCTGTTCCTCGGTGCTAAGCTGACGTCTCCGTTCCTGCACATATGGAATCCTCACAAAAGCAGTATCCACATTAACCAGCTTATAGGTTGTATCCTGCTCAACATCATAATACTCGTCGAATCCCACATTGCTGAAGATCGATTTCGTTTCTTCATCGGTCAGGTCCGGATTATAAAACTCCCTGTTGCCGTAAACTGAGGGGTTCACATCAAGTATCAACCCGGATGACTTCATTGCAATGGCATTGATCTCCATCAACCCATCACTCTCTATCACGTAGTACTGGTCGGGATCGAGTTCTTTTACAGGCCTGATCTTAACCTCTTTCAGCGTCCAAACGATCTCGTCCTCAGAAATCACATCATTCAGTCCCAGGAACTGGTTTGCATACTGGTGATATGGTCCGGCCTTCCTGATTGTTTTTGTTGCCACTACCGTAAAATCAAAAGCGGTCAGCGGAAGAGCATAAACAAGACTTCCGTCGTACAACTTAACGCTGTCACCCAGGGGAAGGATCCTGGTGTTTACCACCTGTGGTACTTCTTTTATCGTCGTGCACGAGAATAACGAGATCAGTAAAAGTGACGGTAATAATATCTTTCTCATATATATTATTGTTTTATCGGTTTGCTAGTAATTTATTAAACCATTTCCTAAAATATACATCCCCCTGGTACTCCTGCGTCGTACCTTTCCCCCTTCAAAGGGGGAGTTGTGCAGTTTACCTTCTCATCTCTGTGCTCTGTGTCCTGTGCCATAAACCACCTAAACTATCTAAACTACCTAAACTATCTAAACTACCTAAACTCTCTTAAATGCTTCCCCGATATTCAAAATAATATCCGAGGCTATCAGTGATTCAGGTCCTGTTTTTTCAGCTGCTATATCACCAGCCATCCCATGCAGGTAAACAGCAGCAATAGCTGCATTTGATGGTGTATATCCCCGGGCAAGAAGGCCAAGTATCATTCCCGTTAGTACATCCCCGCTCCCTGCTGTTGCCATCCCCGGGTTTCCGGTCGTATTGAACCATACGCGACCATCGGGCGTCGATATCGATGTGAATGCCCCTTTCAACACTATTATTGTTCCGGTGCTTTTTGATAGTTCAACCTGCATGTTTAACCGCTCAAAACCATTTCCTTTTTTCAATGTTAACCGTTCAAATTCACCCGGATGAGGGGTAAGTATTGTTTCGGGAGGCAGCATATTCAAAAGGTCCCTCTCCTCCCCCATAATATTCAGACCATCGGCATCAATTACCATTGGTTTGTTACATATCTCCAAAAGTTTTCGCAGGGCTTTTCTGCTATTCTGTCTTGTACCTATCCCCGGTCCAAAAGCTACAGCATTATATTTATCGATATTATATATTTCCGATACAAGAACATCAGACTGATCGCACTGCACCATGGCCTCGGGAACAGAGGAATGGATAACATCACCTACAGGTTTTGGAACGTGAGCTGTTACAAGGCCTATTCCCGAACGCAGGGCGGCATGACCACCCAGTA
>JBJKPH010000096.1:0-5849 GCA_046706585.1 Bacteroidales bacterium
TTCTAAAACATATGATGCAACCATATTTATCGCCTCTTCCTGGTCGCGGGTTGGTGTATGCCCCAGATTTTCAGTAATAACCGATTGCAGATGTGATTCCAGCATTTATCTCAAAAAGGTAGGGATAGATTTGCTATTCAATTTATTTTTTTAATTTTGCATGCAAACATAAATATACTTATTAAACCTTAAAAAGAAATGAATACCGTTGTAAGAATTCTTCTTGTTGTAGCAATCGTAGTTCTTGCGTACCTTCTGGTCGACAGTATTATGAACCCGATCAGGTTCAATAAGGAAAGAGACCGCAGGGAGGAAGCCATCAAGGAAAGGCTGATCGATGTCAGGACAGCCGAAGTTGCCTACAAGTCAAAATACGGAAGGTACACCGGGAGTTTCGACACACTGATTACATTTGTCAAAACAGATTCATTCCCTCTTATCTACAAAGAAGGAAGTCTTACAGACGAGATGATCGACCAGGGAATAACCTCTGAGCGCGAAGCGGTTAAAAGGGGTCTGATAGTTCGTGATACAACATATACTTCTGTACTGGACTCTATTTTTGTTCCGGGCTTTTATGTTGATTCACTCAGGTTCGTTCCTTATACAGATACGGCACAATTCAGACTTGCAGCTAAATCCCTTCCCACAGCATCAAAAGTGGTTGTACAGGTATTCGAAGCATCCGTATTGAATAATGTATTCCTTCACGGACTTGACAAGCAGCTGATAATCAACTATAACGCCCTCAGAAAAGAACTTACCGGATTCGCCGGGATGAGGGTTGGTAATATCGAAGAGGCCAATAACAACGCCGGGAACTGGGAAAACTAACAGTTTATCGTGAAATGCATGAAAAAGAGCTGTTTGACGAAACGCTGGATATAAATTCAACAAATAATTACGAGATATCCATTCAGGTCAACCTGAATGGATTTTCTTTTTCCCTCCTCGATCACCTGCGCAACAGGTTTGTAATGCTTCGCGAATATTCGATGAACGGACGTGAAGACGATCTCGTCCGGCAGGTGAACGAGATAGTTAACAACGACGAGTTTCTGGGACGCAGCTACAGGCGTTACCGTATAATCTTCTCTTTCGAACGAAACACTATAGTGCCGGCTGGTTTGTATGATCCTGCACTGAAAGATCATTTCTTTACGCTCAATCATAACCTTGGCGACGATTTCGTGGTCTCAAATAACAAGCTTACAGAGCCTGATGCATACCTTCTCTTTGATGTTCGCAGTGACCTGCTTGATCTGACAGCCACCCTCTTCCCCGAAGCTACACTCTCACACCAGGTAAGGCCTCTGCTTTCGGATTCCTTTATGGCATCAGGACGAATATCCGGCAGGTATGTAAGGGTCAATATCGAGGATACCTATTTTAATATTGTCATTATTCACGGGAAGGATCTTGAATTCTTTAACACTTTTCGCTATCGCAGTTCATCGGATATCCTCTATTACCTGATGAATACCTTCGAGCAGTTCTCGATCGGAAACGACCAGACTGTGTGGCTAAGCGGTAATATCAGCAGGAACGACGAGCTATATAACAATATGTCGGGATATATCAAAACACTTAAATTTTCACGCCCTGAGGGACCATTCTCCCTAAGCTATATATTCGACGATCTTGGTGTACACCGTTATTCAAACCTTTTCAGTATAGTTAATTGCGCATAATAAGCGGTAAATACAGGGGCAGACAGATCAATCCGCCAGCAGGTTTCAAGGCCAGACCAACAACCGATTTTGCCAGGGAATCGCTGTTCAATATCTTGTCTGGCAGGCTCAACATTGAAGATATATCGGTTCTTGATCTCTTTTCCGGGACAGGAAGCATCGGTTTTGAGTTTGCCTCGCGGGGAGCACACACGGTACACATGGTTGAGATCAACTACAGAAATTACGATTTTATACGCAGGACCATTGCTCAGCTTGATCTGCCCGGTTGCGCCGTTTACCACACCAATGCCAGGACATACATCAGGGGTGCTGCATCATCATATGATCTTGTTTTTGCCGATCCCCCCTACAACCTTGACTGGTTAGGCGATATACCAGCTCTCGTTCCAGGCAGTAAGATCCTTAACCCTGGTGGCATCTTTATCCTCGAGCATCCCAAGAGTTATTCCTTCAGCGATCACCCTGATTTTTACGAACACAGGCATTATGGTTCGGTTAATTTCAGCTTCTTCAGGCATGCCTGATAAAATCTCTTATTGCGAGGTAAAATACAAGTACGCAAACCACTTCAATCCCGGTAAAAAGCTAATAAATTGATCTTTATGTAAACATTTATTAACTTTTTTTTGTATCTTATTAGAAGATATAAGAAGTATTATTCTCACTGAAGGCTTGAATCAGGTTACATAAAACATAAATGATGAAAGTAAAAAATTCGACAGAATAAAACTCTTCATATGTACCTTCTGACTATGAAAAAAAAGTACTAAAACATAATAATGAGAGTCTGGTTAACAAGTTGGGAAAAAGATGCTGGATATGGAAAAATCTGAACTTATATACAAAAATCTGGTTGAAAATGTAAATGATATAATTTTTTCTCTCGATGAAAAGGGAAATTTTATTGCTGTTAACAACCGGATAAGATCATATGGATATGAACCGGAAGAGGTTATCGGGTCTCATTTTGCAACAATACTAACTTCTCCTGAAAAGCAATATTTCACTGACCTTTTTGAACAGATTAAAAAATCAGCAGATAATCCGGGATTTTCATTTGAAACTGAGATCCTGAAAAAAGAGAATACAATAATTGTAGTCGAGCTTAGTATCTCATCTGAATATAAAGGTTCTGAATTGATCGGAGTTTACGGTGTTGCAAGAGATATAACTGAGCGCAAAAAAGCGATTGCTGAACTGGTTAAGTTTTCAGCGGCAGTAGAGCAAAGCCCATCGGCAATAGCAATAACAAATAATAAGGGAGAAATTCAGTATGTCAATCCTAAATTTTCGGAAATAACAGGATATTCTGCCGAAGAAGCCATGGGGAAACTCCCGTCTGTTTTGGAAGCCGGCAATTTGCCCGGACCGGTGTATAAGAAATTATGGGAATCTGTTACTTCGGGTAAAACATGGAGAGGAGAATTTCACAATGAAACCAGAAAAGGGAACCCATATTGGGAAGAGGTTTTGGTTTCACCCATTTTCAGCGACAGCGGAGAGATTACTCACTTTATTAAGATCGCAGAGGATATAACACTACGAAAACAATCGGAACAGGTACATGAAATACTGTACAAAATTGCCCGGAAAGCAAACGAGGTAAATACACTGGAAGAATTGTTAATTGTAATCAGGACAGAATTGGGAAAACTTTTCGACACAACAAATTTCGATACCTCTTTTTATGTGCCGGGAAACGAAACTATGCGGTCCAGCATAATTAGCGATGATCGACAACAGTTCTCATCGGTTCCTGCTTCCGGAACCCTGGCAAAATTGGTAGTTGATTCAGGTGAGCCGTTGCTGGTTGGGAGATCCGAAATACTGAATAGGAAAAAAGAGGGTTCACTGAAAATAAATGGAGACATTCCCGAAACATGGATGGGAGTGCCACTGAATTTCGGAATAGACACTAAAGGGGTTATGGTGGTTCAGAGCTATTCAAACCCAAACGCTTTTTCAGACAACGATAAGGAACTGTTTTTATTTATTTCAGAACAGGTTGGCGTATTTATTGAAAACATAAAAACAAAGGAAGACCTGAATTCAGCAAAGGAAATTGCCGAAAAAAGCGAGCAAAAGTACCGGGCATATATCGAGCAAAGTTCTGAAGGAATTTATCGCCTTGAAGTGAGCGAACCAATGGATATTTCTATGGGAGTTGATGAACAGGTGGATTATCTGTACGACCATGCATATCTGGCTGAATGCAACCTGCGATTTGCCCGGATGTATGGCATCGAAAAACCGGAACATCTGATAGGGACAAGGCTCTATGAATTTCATGGAGGTAAGAACCACCCTGTTAACAGGAAGGAAATGCATGACCTGATAACTTCCGGGTACCGGATTGTTAACAGGGAGACCGAAGAAAAATCAATAGATGGAAATACAAGAATCTTTTCAAATAATACTGTCGGACTTGTTGAGAATGGGAAACTGACACGTTTGTGGGGTACACAAACAGATATTACCGAACAGAAAATACTTTACCGGCAATTGTCACAGGCTAAGGAAGAAGCCGAGGAGAGTGAAAGACGTCACAGGTCAGTGTTAAAAACAGCGATAAACGGATATTGGCTGGTTGACAGAACAGGAGGTTTTATAGAAGTGAATGAAGCCTACTGCAGGATGAGCGGGTATAGTGAAAAAGAATTACTCGGCATGAAAATTCAGGATGTGGAAGCCATAGAAGATCCACATGAGATTGGGAAACATATTCTGGATGTCGTAAATAAAGGAGAGGCCCGGTTTGAAAGTGTACACCGCCGTAAAGACGGAAGCCTGTTTGATGTGGAAGTAGTAGTTCAAAGCAGGGGAGACGGACAGATGGTTTCATTTCTAAGCGATATAACCAAACGCAAAAAGAACGAACAGGAGCTGATCGATGCCCGTGTTAAAGCGGAACAGAATGAAGCCCAGTTACTAGACTCCCAGAGGGTCGCCAGGCTGGGATATTACGTATTTGATATTCGGAATGACAAATGGACCAGTTCCGAAATGCTCGATGAAATATTTGGAATCGGTAAAACTTATAAAAGAGATGCTGAAGGTTGGTTGGATATTGTTCATCCCGAATTCAGACTTGAAATGGGGCAATACCTGGCAAACAACATTATTAAAGAGAAAGAAAATTTTAAGCGGGAATATAAAATTGTCAATCAAAAGGACAAATCGGTGCTTTGGGTGAGCGGACTCGGAGAACTGGAATTGAACAAGAACGGCAAACCGGTAAAATTATATGGAACCATACAGGATATAACAGAGCGGAAAAATATAATGGAAGAACTTGTGGCTGCCCGTAATAAGGCCGAAGAAAGTGACCGCCTGAAATCAGCATTTTTAGCCAATATGTCACACGAGTTCAGGACTCCGATGAACGGGATCCTGGGATTCCTGGAAATACTAAGTCAGCCAGGGCTGGATGAAGAAGATAAGTCAGGTTATATTCAGGTTATTAATAAAAGCGGTGAACGTCTGATGGATACTATCAATGATATAATAGAAATCTCCAAAATTGAAGTCGGAGATATTATTCTGTCTGACGATGACGTGAACATTACCGAACTGATGCAGTATTATCATGACTTTTTCAAGCCGCAAGCGGAAGAGAAAGGAGTATCTCTCACTATCACCAGACAAATTGATGGTAATGACGCATACGTGAAAACTGATAAGCATAAACTGGACAGTATCCTGATAAACCTCCTGAAGAATGCCGTTAAATTTACAGAACACGGTAAAATTGAGTTTGGAAATTATCTGGAGGACGGGAATCTTTGTTTTTTCGTGACCGACACAGGCAAAGGGATATCAGAAGATAAAATTGAGATTATTTTTGATCGCTTTGTTCAGGCTGAACTGGCATTAACCCGTGGCTACGAAGGTTCGGGCATCGGATTATCGATAGTTAAAGCTTATCTGGATGAGTTGGGCGGAACGATTAATGTAGAATCAAAATTGGGGAAAGGAAGTACTTTCCTTATCTCTATTCCATATAAGACCGTAACTGGGAAAAAGGCCAGAGTAAAAAAGGAAGTTCCGGTTCGGGAATTGAGTACCAGATGTTTAATTCTGGTAGCTGAAGATGAAAAAGTGAATTAATTTTTCATTGAACCAATATTGTCTGAAGAATTTGACCTGATCCGAGCG
>JBJKPH010000097.1:0-3078 GCA_046706585.1 Bacteroidales bacterium
GTAATATTGCTCCGCTCAATTTCTATGCTACAAGTCAGGCTAACAACTACTTCTTACTACTGGAAGGAAAAAACAGGCATATCAGGCTACATTCGAAAGACGGAAAGTTTAAAATACCTGTAAAAAAATGGAAAAAGCTGATCAGGGAAAATACCGGAATGGAATTGTCGTTTACACTATTCAGCAAGGAGGAAGATCAGTGGAAGCGCTACCAGTCCTTCAATGTTGCTGTTTCAAAAGATTCTATCACGCCCTATATCGCTTATAGAATTATTGATCCGGGGAATTTGCTCTGGGGGGAAATGGGAATTTACCAGCGATGCCTCGAAAACTTCGATGAATCAGCAATAATGAAGAATTCAGCATCAAAAGGAAATTGCATGAATTGCCACTCTTTTTCCAATTATGATCCTGATAAATTATCGCTCCATTTGCGCGGAGAATATGGCGGAACTTTAATCTGCAACGAAGGGAATGTTTCTTTTCTGAATACCAAAACTCCTTATACCCTATCTAACGCCACCTATCCATCATGGCATCCTTCGGGTAAGTATATAGCCTATTCGGTCAACACCATTCACCAGCAGTTTTTTACTCAAACCGATAAATACGAAGTGGTTCAGGACAGGGCCTCCGACATTGTTCTGTACAATGTAGAAAAGGATGAGTTAAGTGCTATTCCAAAACTTACAACTGAACGTTTGGAGAATATTCCCTCATGGTCGCATGATGGCAAATATCTATATTATATATCCGGCAGCAGATTTAATGAAGATAATTACATGGAAAATAAATACGACCTGCTCAGGATACCGTTCGACCCGGAAACAGCCAGGTGGGGTAAGCCCGACACTTTGTTAAAAGCATCTGAAACCGGTAAAAGCATGTCTTTCCCGGCCGCCTCTCCCGATGGAAAGCATCTCTTGTTTATTATGGCAGATTATGGATATTTCACCATCTATAATAACGAGGCTGATGTGTATGTGATGGATTTGGAAACCCATCAGTACCGGCAGCTGAGTTCTAATTCTTCGTACGTTGAGAGTTACCCCACGTGGTCAGAAAATGGAAAATGGATTATGTTTGTTAGCAAACGGGAAAACAACATGTTCTCCCGTCCGTGGTTCTGCCATTTCAATAATGATGGTTCGGTCGGCAAACCTTTTGTTTTGCCACAGAAAGATCCGGAATTTTACGATTCTTATGTAAAGAACTTCAACCGACCTGAATACATTCGCGGGAAAGTACAGCTGACTCCAAAAAAAATAAAGGATATTATAACCCGGCAAAAACCGGTTGACATTGGCTATGATGAATCACTCAAAGCAGAAGACGTTTTTACTGGTGCAACAATAACAAAGAATTAAATAATGGAATATCAACAGGTTAATATATCTGTTACTTTCGGGTTAGCTATAATAGTGGCGGTATGTAATGTTGCGTATTTCGGGGTACAATACCTATAAAATAACTGTAATAAAAGAGGTTAAATGACAATAAAGAAAAAAGCGATCACAGAGTTAAGTGCACTTAACGAAGCATACAGCTATGAAAAGCCTTCGGCATTCAGCAGGGGAATGAGGGTTGAAACAGGTTTTGCAACATTCCTGTTTATATCAGGGACAGCCAGTATTGATGAAAATGGAGAGACGGTGCATGTCGGTGACTTTGAGAAACAGACACTCAGAGCTTATTATAATATTAAGAAATTACTTGAAGCAGAAGGTGCGACATGGAAAGACGTCGTTAAAACTACTGTTTATATCAAAGAAATCAACAAATATTATGATGAGTTTAACAGAATAAGAATAAACTTCTTTAAGCAGGAAGGGGTGTTTCCATATCCGGCTTCAGTTGGCGTTCAGGCCGTATTATGCAGGGAAGAATTATTGGTTGAAATGGATGCAATTGTGCTGATTCAATGAACTGTAAATTGCTTCAGGTACCCGGGATCCGCAATGACCCTCCCGGCCTGCGTTTCAGGATTAAACCGTGAAATACTCTCAGATTTTCTCAAATCTCATATCTCATACCTGTCCTCCGTAGCTTTAGCAACGGAGGATCCCACATCTCTACGCAAAAATTTCTCTCTAACGGTCTCACAGTCCCTCAGTCTCTTAGCCTCCTTTTCTCCCATTCTCCCATTCTCCCATTCTCCCTCTCCCGTCTTCCATCGTACCGTCGTACCATCACCATCGTACCATCGTACCGTCGCACCGCCGTACCACCATACCGTCGTACCGCTGTACCGTCGTACCTTCGTACCGTCGCACCGCCGTACCGCCGTTCCGATCACCTTTCTCTTACTCTGGGTTGTGCGCCTTTCACTGCTTTTCCTAAGCAGAGTGGGTGAATAATAAATAAGAGAAATTAAGATTTTGCCCTCTGGATTTGCATTTTGATTGATAGAATTTGTATATCATAAATGAACTAATGCTAACCTGGGAATGTTAATAGACAGTATAATTCTTTTAGGCAGAATAGCCTCAAATAGACTTCTGAAAAAAAGAATAAAGACAAAACAGCTAATATTTGGTTATTTACATGGCAAAAGTGTTGATTACAGGAGGAACTGGTCTTATAGGGAGTCAGTTATGCAGGGCTCTTGGTAAAAAAGGCTATGAAGTAGCTGTTTTGAGCAGAACCGGGAAAAAACATACCGGGGATGATACCCCTTCCTATTACTGGAATCTTGATTCCAATGAAATCGATCCTGAAGCAATAAACGGCTGTGACTATATAATTCATCTTGCCGGTGTAAATATTGGAAGCAGAAGATGGACCAGCAGAAGGAAGCAGCAAATTTTTAAGAGCAGAACTGAATCAGCGGGATTGATACTAAATGTGCTGGAAAAGCAAAATCATAAGCTTAAAGCCTTTATTTCATCTTCAGCAATCGGGTATTACGGATCTTCTACATCAGAGAAGATTTATAGTGAATCAGATCCATATGCTGATGATTTTCTGGGAAACTTGTGTAATGTATGGGAACAAAGTGCAGACATGTTTAGTGTTTCAGGGGTAAGAGTAGTGAAGATCAGAACAGGTGTTGTGTTGTCTGCAAAAGGAGGAGTGTTG
>JBJKPH010000098.1:0-25705 GCA_046706585.1 Bacteroidales bacterium
AAGGATTCAGGGGTAATATTGCAGCATGGTTGCTTTTTTCTTTTGGAGTAGCATATATGACCTGGGCAGCTTTCAGGCTTATAAAAAAGAAAGGACATTCACACAGCCATTTCAAACCCGGGGACGAAAAGAAACAGGTGACATTCTGGATACTCTTTACAATCTTTGTGTTTGGTCCGTGTGAGCCTTTAATACCAATACTGATGTATCCGGCTGCAGATCACAATTACGGGGCCGTCGCTCTTGTTGCGGTGGTTTTTGCCGTTGCCACAATATCGACAATGATCTTTAGTGTTATTGTAATACTGAAGGGATTTTCTCTTGTCAGGACAGGTTCACTGGAAAAATACCAGCATCTGCTGGCCGGGGCGGCTATTTCGCTCTGCGGGGCAGCGATAATATTCCTGGGTCTGTAGGTTTTTTATACAAAAGGCGGATCCGGACCAACGTATATGATGGCCCCTTTTATCAGGGATCAGCTGGAATTATCATGTATCATTTAACATCATTTTAAGAGAATCTTCAAATTTTCGGTGTAATTTTATTCTATGAAACCCGGTTCGATGATTATGAACTGTTCCCTTAACGCGGGAAATGATGTTTTTCGGGAAAAAGGAGGATTTTTTGAAACAGATCTTTGTAATGGTTGTTGTATAGTAACACGCTGGCGGCAACCAGCATTATAAGAACAAAAAATTTGATTTATACTTAATTTAAATTAAGAGCGATGAAAAAATTATTAATTCCGGCAATAGTGTTTATGACCATGCTTGTATCGTGTGGCAGACCAGAAGCACCGCAAAATGTAAAGGATAACTTTTACAATATGTTTCCCGGTGCTACTGCCGTTAAATGGGGCAACGAGGAGAATAATGAATGGGAAGCAGAATTCGTCCATCAAAATATTGGAATGTCGGCCTGTTTTAAGTCTTCAGGAGAATGGTTTGAGACAGAGACAGATATTGATGCCGATGATCTTCCCCATGAAGTCTCTGCTTTAATCGATTCACAATTTTCAGATTACAATCTTTTGGAAACTTCCGGTCTTGAAAAGCCGGGTTTCAAGGGATATGAAATAGTGGTAAAAAAGGGAAAGGAGACACTGGAGGTGCAGATATCTCCTGACGGAGTAATTACCAGTCAGACCGAGCTAAAAGGGGACTAATCGGATAGTACAGGGAGGAATGTTGAATGTAATCCGGGAATAATCATCGCCGGTTGCCATTCCTCCTTTTGCGGTATTTCCCTCTTTGTATGCGGGGTGGTGATATTTTCCACGCGGGACCATCACCGAACTCATGAGGCAGTGGGATCCTGTAAACCTGCTTTTCGATCAGTTTTTCAATCCTGCTGAAATAAAGCATATCCTCTTCGTTGACCAGCGTGATGGCTACACCGGTGGAATCGGCCCTTGCGGTCCGGCCAACCCTGTGAACGTAATCCTCGGCATCGCGGGGCACGTCATAGTTAATGATAAGATTAATATCCTTGATATCAATTCCGCGGCTGAGAACATCTGTTGCAACCAGTATCCTGGTCTTTCTTGACCTGAAACCCAGGAGCACTTTTTCTCTTTCTGTCTGTTCCAGGTCTGAAGATATCTCTTCGGTGAGGGGTTCGCTTTTCCTCAGCGACCTGGCCAGTTCGTTCACCTTTTTTTTGGTTGAACAAAAGATCAGGATGCTCTGGTAATCGGGTTTATCTTTGACAAGATGGTTTATCAGGTCCGTTTTCTGGTTTTCATAAACCAGGTATGCTGCCTGCAGGACCCCTTCGGGTGGTTTGGAAATAACGATACTGATATGCGCCGGGTTAACCAGTATCTTGTCGGCGAGAGATTTAATCCTGGGAGCCATGGTTGCACTGAACAAAAGGGTCTGTCGCTCTTCGGGTAAGAAAGAGATTATTCTTATCACATCATCATAAAACCCGATATCAAGCATCCGGTCTGCTTCATCCAGCACGAGGAAACGAAGACTGCTGAATCCGACATAACCCATTTTAAGATGGGCCAAAAGCTTTCCCGGTGTGGCGACAATTATATCAGCACCGCTTGTAAGTGCTCTTTTTTCCCTGTGCCATTCACCTCCGTCACCACCACCATAGATCGATAAAGAGGTAATTCCCATGGTATAGCCGATCCCCTGGATCTGCTGGTCGATCTGAATAGCCAGCTCCCTGGTGGGAACAACAATAAGGGCTGTAGTGACCCCGCGGGGCAGATCGGTCATAAGATCCATTATGGGCAGTAGGAAAGCAGCCGTCTTTCCCGTACCTGTTTGTGCACACGCTATAAGATCCCGCCCGGCAAGGATCTCCGGGATTGCCTGTTCCTGTACGGGAGTGGCCTCATCATAACCCATGTAGGAAATTGCATCGAGCAGATCTTCATTTATTCCCAGTTCAGTGAATTTCAAATCGTTTTCCGTTTAGCCAGCAAAAGTAGACAAATTTTTCTTCGGGTAATGACCGTGTCCGACAAATATGGTATTACCATGTTAATATCATCTATTTCAAACGGCAATTACAACAAAAGTGACCGGTAATGGTTACTTTTGCATAATAAACCATTCAACGATATGAGTATTATTAGGGTAACCAAGGAATTTTCTTTTGAAATGGCTCATGCACTCTGGAACTATGACGGTCCCTGCAGGAATGTTCATGGTCACTCCTACAGGTTGTTTGTTACACTGGCCGGCGAGCCTGTCCCGGATGAATCCAATACCAAACTGGGAATGGTGATCGACTTTGGAGATCTGAAAAGACTGGTCAGGAAAGAGATCATCGACCAGTTTGATCATGCTGTAACTGTAAGCAGAAGAGGAGCTGCCGACAAGCTGGAATCAATGAAGAAGATGTTTGGAAATGTGCTGGTAGTCGACTATCAGCCCACATGCGAGAACCTGGTGGCAGATTTTGCAGCCAGGCTCTTGGCAAAGATGCCTGATGGTGTATCACTGCATAGCCTGAGGCTCTATGAAACAGCCACTTCTTATGCCGAGTGGTTTGCTACCGATAACTAAAAAAGAAAAAAATGCCGGAATCCCATAGTAAAAAATTATTTCTGCTCGACGCCTATGCCCTGATCTTCAGATCGTATTATGCATTTATTAGAAATCCCAGGATCAATTCAAAAGGGCAGAACACATCTGCCATTTTCGGGTTTGTGCTTACTCTGGATGAAATACTGCAGAAGCAGGATCCTTCACACATTGCAGTGGTCTTTGATCCGCCTTCACCAACTTTCAGACACGAGATATTCAGTGAGTACAAGGCAAACCGCGATGCAACACCTGAAGATATTAAATTGTCGGTCCCGTATATAAAGGCACTTCTGAAGGCATACAGAATACCCGTATATGAGGTCGAAGGATATGAGGCCGATGATGTGATCGGAACAATGTCGAAAATTGCAGAAGCTAAGGGATTCACGACCTATATGATGACTCCCGACAAGGACTTTGCACAGCTTGTCAGCGATGAGGTGAAAATGTTCAAGCCTTCACGGGGAGGAAACGATCCTGAAATATGGGGACCTGCAGAGGTAAAAGAAGAGTTCCTGGTAGACGATCCGTTGCAGGTGATCGATATCCTGGCCCTGATGGGCGATAGTGCCGATAATATCCCCGGGGCTCCGGGTGTGGGTCCCAAGACAGCAAAAAAACTGATCTCAGAATATGGTACCGTTGAAAAGCTTCTTTCTGATACTTCAGGGCTTAAGGGGAAACTTAAGGAAATAATTGAGAATAACAGGGAGCAGATACTTTTTTCCAAAAGACTTGCGACCATCGAAACAGAAGTGCCAATGGGATTCAGCGAAGAGGAGATGGAGCGAAAAACACCTGATCTCGAAAATTTAAAGATCATTTTTGATGAACTTGAATTCAGAACCCTTGCTTCCCGGATGAATCTGCCCGAACGGCAAACTAAAAGTAACATAACCCCGGTTCAGGAGGCAGCCCCTTCACGTCAGGGGGAGATTCAGGGATCGTTATTCGGGGATGAGATAATTACGGATAACCGCGGAACAGCAACGATTACAGAGAAAGAACATCACTATATAGCAATCGAATCTGATCAGGGGATCAGGGATCTGGTAAAACAACTTTCGGACCTGAATGAATTTTGCTTTGATACAGAGACCACCTCGATAGATGCTCTCGGGTCGGAGCTTGTGGCAATTTCATTCTCATGGGAAAAGGAGAAGGGATACCTTGTGTGGTTCCCCGAGGACCGGGAGGAGACAAGAAAACGGATCGGGTTGTTTGAACCGGTTTTTTCCAATCAGCACATTGCCAAGGTCGGGCACAATCTTAAGTTCGACATCCAGGTATTGGGCAATTATGGTATAGAAGTGAAGGGTACACTTTTTGACACCATGATAGCCCACTATCTTCTTGAACCCGATATGAGGCATAAAATGGATACGCTGTCGGAAATATACCTTAAATACCGGCCTGTACCTATCGAAGATCTGATAGGAGACAAAGGAAAGAACCAGCGGACTATGAGAACCGCAAGTCTGGATAAACTAACGGAATATGCTGTAGAAGACGCAGATATAACATATCAATTAAAGGAACTTTTTAAAAAAGATATTGAAAAAGGTGACCTTTCTGACCTGGCCTATGATATTGAGATGCCACTGATACCTGTACTGGCCGATATGGAAAGGACCGGGGTGCTGCTTGATGACCGTGCGCTCAGGGAGTATGCAGGGACACTAAGGGAAGAGATAATCGGACTGGAAAAGGAAATTTACGGTCTTGCCGGTACCGAATTCAATATATCATCTCCAAAACAACTGGGCGACATACTATTCCTGAGATTAAAACTGGACGATAAGGTCAGGAAGACGCGAACAAAGCAATTCAGTACCGGCGAAGAGGTTCTCCAGCGTTTGGCCGACAGGCATCCTATTATTAACAAAGTGCTTGAATACAGGGGTTTGAGGAAATTACTTTCGACATATGTTGAAGCACTCCCGTTACTTGTAAACCCGAAGACAGGAAGGATACACACATCATATAACCAGGCTGTGGCGGCAACAGGAAGGCTAAGTTCAAATAATCCTAATCTTCAGAACATACCTATCAGGGATGCGAAAGGAAGAGAGATAAGGAAAGCATTTATCCCGGCAACCGGCAAACTGTTCTTCTCAGCCGACTATTCGCAGATAGAGCTAAGGCTTATGGCGCATCTGAGCGGAGATGCGGGGATGAGGGAAGATTTTCTGGGAGGCCAGGATATACATGCTGCTACAGCTTCAAAGATCTTCGGAGTAAAACAGGAAGAAGTCACCAGGGAGATGAGAACGAAGGCCAAAACAGCCAATTTCGGCATTATTTACGGCATTTCTGCTTTCGGCCTTTCGCAGAGGCTCAATATCTCAAGAACGGAAGCGAAAGATCTTATTGATGGCTATTTTGAAGGATATCCCGGTGTAAAGAGCTATATGGATGCATGTATCAGCAAAGGAAGGGAAAATGGTTATGTAACGACCATTTTCGGAAGGAAAAGGTATTTAAGAGATATTAATTCGAGGAACTCCCTGTTAAGAAGCAATGCTGAGCGGAATGCCATAAATGCACCAATTCAGGGAGCGGCAGCCGATATTATCAAAATTGCAATGATAAGGATACATAATCTGCTTGAAAACTCTTCGTTGGATGCAAAAATGATAATGCAGGTTCATGATGAACTGATATTTGAAGTTGCAGAGGATAACATTAATGAAATCAGGTATTTAGTTGTGAGGGAAATGGAAAACGCTGCCCGGCTGGAAGTACCGCTGGTGGTTGATTCCGGTACAGGAAGCAACTGGCTCGAGGCACATTGACCGGGCCGGTTCAGCAGGAATAATGATTTTTAAAAGAGATATATAATGAAAATTTCGGTACTTTTTTTCGGAGTGCTTGCAGAGGAGGCGGGAACAGACAGGACGGCAGTTGAAAATATTGACGATACCGACAGCCTGAAAAAACACCTGACCAACAGCTACGGTTTCCTCGGAAAATATAACTGGATGATCTCGGTTAACAAGACCCTGATAAGGGAGAACACAAGGCTGAATGACGGCGATGAAGTCGCCTTGCTGCCTCCGTTTGCCGGAGGATAGAAACTTCCGGGAGAGATCTATTTGGTGTTGTCACGCCACTGGTGTGACCTGTCTTCGAATATTTCCTTTTTCCATACAGGGTAAGTATCCTTTACCATCTCCACCACGTGTCTGCAGCCTCTTATAGCCTGGTCGCGGTGTCCGGCAGCGACGATCACGAAAAGAGATATTTCACCCGCCTTAACACTACCTGTTGAATGCACTATTTCTATTGAACGGATATCGGGGAAAGCACTCTTTGTCATCTCTATTATCTTCTGCCCCTCCTTTTCGACCATATCTTCGTATGCCGAATACTCGATTGCTGTTACTTCCTTTCCTTTGCCGGCATCGGCACGAACCTGACCAAGAAAAACCGTATGTCCGCCGCAATCGGTCATTGCCTGGATCTTTCCGAGATATTCAGTCACCAGTGAAGCAGGTATTGGTCCGTTAACAATGAATTTTTTTTCCATAAGGCATAAAAACCTAGAAGGTGTTTGCCGGAAGTGATGCGTCAGATTCTTCAGAAGCCAGAGCACCGGCATCTCCTTTCAGTGTTGAAGAATAGATAGCCGGATTATTAATAACCTCCATAGCCTTATTGATCTGGGGGTCATCTCCGATAGCGTTTTCTATCTGTCCGCTGCCGTAATAATATCTTCCTATTATCTCATCCTCGAGGAGTTTTGAGATCTCGCCCCTGAAAAGGTTCAGGTCGTTATCCAGATTATGGTTCAGCTTCTCTTTCAGAAGGTCAAAAGTGCCGGAGTTGGCTTCGTAATATTTTTCCCTTTTTGCCACCTCTTCAAGATCGTCAAGAGCTCTTTCTGTTGCCGTTTCATAGCTGAACTTCTTTTCCAGAAGGAACTGCCTGAACGAGTCGTAGTCGTCATCTGTCAGCTTGAATATCCCTGGCTTTGCGATGCTTTCATGTGTCCATGAATAGTTCGATGCAAAATCGAAAATGAAAGATCGGATATAGAGTTCGGTAGCCAGCTGGCTGAGTTGAGGAAGCTCAACACTGTAATCAGGCACAATCCCTCCGCCGTCCTTTACCGTCCGCCCGTTTTTTGTCTTGAATTCTGAGATCAGGGAATCGGGGATAAAACCAACACTTCCATCTTCGTTCCTGTGAGTATAGTCGAGGGCCTGAATACACCGTCCGCTTGGAATATAGTATTTTGCGGTTGTTAGTTTAAGGCTGGTATTATAGCTCAGGGGCCTGCTTATCTGAACCAGGCCTTTCCCGTATGATCGCTGTCCGACTATTATACCCCGGTCAAGGTCCTGTATTGCTCCTGCCACAATTTCAGAGGCAGAAGCCGAATTTCTGTTTACCAGTACAACAAGGGGGATGTCCTTGTCAACGGCAGCCTTTGTTGTCTTAAAGTCATTATCATACTGTGCAACTTTCCCTTTGGTGCTTACCACCTCTTCCCCGGGACCGACAAACAGGTTGACTATATTCACAGCCTCGGGCAACAACCCCCCCGGGTTATTTCTCAGGTCAAGAATAATTTTCTTTGCCCCGCTGTTCTTGAGCGACAGCAAGGCTTCCTTCACTTCCCTGCTGCAGTTCTCGGTAAAATTGGTAAACCTTATATATCCCGTTTCCTTATCGAGCATTCCGAAATAGGGTACCGGAGAAATAGCTATTCTTTTTCTTACAAGTGTTTTATCGAACTCCTTCCCGTTCCTTTCAACAGTAATTGTGACCTGTGTATCGGGATCACCCTTGAGCCTTTCGCTCACCTTGTCAACAGCCAGACCCTTCAGCGAATGTCCATCGATTGCCTTTAGAATATCACCCGGCTTAAGGCCTGCCCCGTCGGCCGGAAATCCTTTGTACACCTCTGTAAGGACAGAATAATCGCCTTTTGCCTGTATCAGCGAGCCCACACCTCCATATTTACCTGTGGTCATGAACATAAAATCATCCTGATCAGATTCGGGATAATAAACAGTATAGGGGTCCAGGGTTTTAAGCATTTCGTCAATACTTGTTTTTACAAGTTTGTCGGGGTCGATGCCGTCAACATAGAATGTATTGAGTTCCCTGAAAAGAGAATAATAAATATCGAGGTTCTTAACTATTTTGAAATCCTGGGATTCATCGTTAAACAGGAATCCGGCCGAAATGATTGCGACCAGTACTATTGAAGCAGTAATAGCTGTTCTGCTTATCCATTTTCTTTTCATGATAAAAATTTTTATCCGGGACCGTTCTTTCCTCCCGGAATGGGCAAATTTAGTGAAAAATTAAGAATCAGTTCATTTATCTTCCGGTCCATAAGTTCCTGGCCGGGGATATTTTTCCCTGAATATATAAGCATAACAATCAGCTTAAGATTATGTTGCTCAAGGATATTATACAACTGATATTTGTTCCTTCTCCATGATTCGCGTATCAGTCTCTTTATCCTGTTACGGTCGACCGCCTTTTTAAATGATCTCTTGGTAACGGATACAGCGAATTGCACGGGATATTTACCATTACCCCGGCTTTCAGCCCATATTGCATTGAAGGGGTAACTGTAAAAAGAACTACCTTCTTCAAAGAGTCTGGTAATTTCCTTACGACTCGACAATCTTTCTGCCTTGCATAATCCCTGTTGTCTGCCAGCCATAGTCAATTAATTCATCGGTACCCGGTTTAAAAATAAAAATAACGATAAAAAAAGGCTTTAAACCAAATATACCTCTAATTATTTGCCATTCTTCTTCTGGGTCGAGATAAAATTATCCAGGGCCATGGTCATTGAAGGAGCATGCGGGTTTGGGGCATCGATATCCAGTCTCAGTCCCAGGTCTCTGATCGATTCTGCGGTTGTAGGTCCGAATGCTGCAATAATTGTACTGTTCTGGCTGAAATCAGGGAAGTTCTCCATAAGTGATTTTGGACCGGAAGGGCTATAGAAAACCAGAATGTCGTAATAAACATCGGCGAGGTCTGAAAGATCAGCACTGATCGTGTTGTACATATTGCCGATCCTGTAGTTTATCTTGTGGTTATCGAGCAGTTCAGGTATTTCAGCGTTATGTGGTATTGACAGGGGAACGAAAAATTTATCATCCTTATGCTTGACGATGATCGACACCAGATCGGCGAAACTTGCATTCCCGTGGAAGATCTTTCTCTTCCTGTAAACGATATACTTCTGCAGGTAGAAAGCTACATTCTCGGTTATACAGAAATATTTCATAGTGTCGGGAATCGATATTCTCATCTCTTCACAGATCCTGAAAAAATGATCGATCCCTGTTTTGCTTGTAAAGATCACGGCAGTAAAGTCAAGGATATTGATCTTCTGTTGCCTGAACTCTTTGGATGAAACTCCAACAACTTCAATAAACGGTCTGAAATCTATTTTCAAACCATGCTTCCTGGCCAGTTCAAAATAGGGAGATTTAGGATTCTTTGGCTCCGGCTGCGAAACTAAAATGCTTTTTATCTTCAAGGATCCTTAATTTAAGTTACCAATTGCAAATCATTTTTAGCTAACAGTCCCGGACAGATATTTCAGGAATATCAGAACGGGTATAATTTCCAGTGCGCAAAGATATAAAATCATATAGAATAAAGAAAAACTCCTTCTCAGAAATATTACCATCAGCCTTGTGAATCTCAGGACCAGAACCGCCGCCGAGAAAACTAAGCCAATAGTAATCAGAATATTATCGGGTACGGCCTCTAAGTAAGGTATAAAGAAGTTGATTGCCAGCAAAGGGAGGGAAAGGAACATATAGAACCGGGTTAAATAGTAGAAATATTCATTAAATGATTCCTTTGTGCGGGTAACCGTACTTAACAGGGCTAAAATAATATATCTTATCAGAATAGCAGCCGCACATATTAACAGGTCGGTCAGCCACAGTGTAAATCCCCGGAGTCCGAAAATAAAGAAGGAATTGAATAGTTCAGAAAAATAGAAAAATGTTGAAATATTAAGAAGTGCCATTATTCCCATCAGCCTGCTGTATGGTGACGGAGCAGAGCCCCCCTGGCGGAAAGAGCTTTCGGCATAGCTGTACCTGAAGACTGTCCTGGTGATCCTTAACAGCGGGTATTTTTCAAAAACTGCAGCTGCAATATAGATTACAACAGGGACAAGTACCACCGGAAGTATCCAGTCGGGACTGAAATGGTCAGTCGGGATGCCATATACCTGATGCCCTGAAAGTTGTAAAAATGTCATATCCGGTCTTTTGAGACTATTGCAGTCTGGAAATAATTCACTTTTCGGCCCTCTATATCTGAAAGCAGATTATTGGCCAGCCTGCTGGCGCCAATTCTGAAGGTCTCAGGATTAAGCCATTGCCTGCCGGCAGCCTCACTTACAATATTGTAATAGAGAGCTGCTTCGTCGGGTGTGGAAATACCTCCGGCAGGTTTGAACCCTGCCATCCTGCCTGTTTCAGCATAATAATCATTTAAAGCCCGGCACATTACCCACGCTGCTTCCGGTGTGGCAGAAACAGGGACTTTCCCGGTAGATGTTTTAATAAAGTCGGCCCCTGCATCAAGGGCCAGCATTGAGGCATGGTATATTGTTTCCGGATCCTTAAGAACGCCTGTTTCAAGAATTACCTTAAGATGATGGTTGCCGACAGCCTCCCTGACCGAGGCAATATCATCCCTGACCAGGTTATCTTCCCCCGAAAGTAATTCCCCGGCAAGCATGACCATATCGATCTCATCCGCTCCCTCCTCAATTGCCATACGGCATTCATCCAGCCTGACACTGTTGAAAGAGAGTGATGTTGGGAATGAGGCCCCGACAGCAGCTATCCGCACACCGGAAGACGAAAGGGCTTTTCTTACCAGTGGTACAAACCTGGGATAGACACATATGGCTGCAACGGAAGGAAGAGCGGGGAAAGAATACTCAAACCCGTTCACCTTTTCGACAAGTGAAAGAATTGATCTTTCACTATCCGTAACATTAAGGCTGGTAAGATCAAGCATGCCGAAGATCCTTCGGTTATTCTCATCGGCTGGCATTTCTTTTAGCCTTTCGATCTCCCTGCCTATTTCATCAACACCAATACCGGTAAACCTGTTTTTCATTCTCTCCTGTTTAAGATTTTAATTTTGGATTATTGAGATGCCTTTCAGAATCCCGATTTTCTCTTTTTTCAAAAAATTTTATTTATTCCCTGTTTTTTGTGTCGATCAATATTGTCACAGGTCCGTCATTTACCAGTTCAACTTCCATTAATGCTCCAAATTCTCCCGACATGACCCTGTTCCCGGTTATCGATTCAAGGGTTTTAATGAATAGTTCATAAACAGGAATTGCTTTTTCAGGTCTTGCGGCCATTATATATGATGGCCTGTTTCCCTTTTTTGTTTTAGCATGGAGAGTAAACTGGCTGACTACCAGCACTTGTCCGGTTGTTTCGAGGAGTGAAAGATTCATTACCCCGGCATTATCATCAAAGATCCTGAGTTGGGTAATCTTTCTTGCCAGCCATTCAACATCTTCGTGCCCGTCGGCATCTTCAATTCCTATCAGTACAAGCAAACCATGACCTATTTCCGACCTCAGTTTTCCTCCGATAGAAACGGATGCCCGTTTAACTCTCTGAATAACTGTCCTCATGCAAGCATTATTAACCCACAAAGATAGTAATTAATTGTTATGCTATTTTTGTAACTTCAAACGTTACAATGGATAATATTACACTGGTAGCAATAGCGATTGGTCTCTCATTTGATACCTTTGCCGTATCACTATCGGCCGGCGTGGTGCAAACACGAATACGCTTTTTCCAGGCAGTCAGGATAGGCCTGGTTATGGCGTTCTTCCAGGCGGGATTCACGGTCGTGGGATATTTTCTCGGTGAAGTTATCAGCAGGGAGATGAAAGCAATTGACCATTGGGTAGCCTTCGGGTTACTCTTCTTCCTTGGATCAAAGATGTTCATCGAAAGCCTTTCCGGGAAAAATGAGGGCGGGCAAAGGGATATGACAAAATTGTCAACGGTACTGACGATGGCCATCGGGACCAGCATTGATGCTTTTGCAGTTGGGATCAGCTTTGCTTTTCTCAACTTGAACATATGGAGTTCGTCGGCGCTTATCGGCGTCGTGACCTTTATTTCATCAATGACGGCAATCAGGATAGGGAAAGAGATCGGAAGGATGTTTGGGCGGTATATAGAAGCAGCAGGGGGTATTATACTTGTTGCAATAGGAACAAAGATCCTAATAGAACACCTGCTGATGTGACATGATCAGAATGGCCCGGATGACCTGACCCTCTTTTCAAACCTTGCCATTTCGCTGAATCCTGCATTCCTGAGCAGGTCATATGCTTCATCAAAACATTGTGCTACCCGAGACGGTTTATGGGCATCTGAATTAACGCAAACGGGAACTCCGGCTTTACTGAAACAGCTCAGGAAGCGGCGGTCGGGATAAAAATCCCCGAGAGGTTTGTTAATCCCGTTTGTATTAAGTTCGAAGGCAACACCCGATCCTGCGAATCCGTCTGCCAGTTCACGATAGAGATGTCCGATATCGTTCACCGGCTTAAAGCCGTATATCCTGATAAGATCGGAATGACCGATAATATCGAAAAGACCCGAAGCGGCTGCTCTGGAAACCAGTTTGAAATAATTTTCGAAAAGAAGATCAATATCCTTGTTTTCATAATATTCGGTTCCGAGATCTACCGGTCCGTTACCCATATAATGGACAGACCCGATAATATAATCAAAGGTGAATCCGTCAATTGCTGAAGCTATTTCATCTTCCATATCCGGGAAGTAATCAACCTCAAGACCTGTCCGGACCTTAATTTCCGGAAAGATCTCACCTGTTTTTCGGATCCTTTCAACGTACTCCGGTAAGAGGCCGGGTTCCATGCTCCATTTCTGCGGTTCACGGGTCAGGGTGAAATGGTCGGAAAAACCAATTTCATCAAGTCCCTTTCTTATCGCCTCAGCGACATAATCCTCAGGCCATCCTCCGCCATCGGAGTATTTGGTATGAATATGATAGTCAGTGCGGTAAATCATCTTACAGGTTAAAACCCATCTGATAGGCTTTTCTTAGGAGAGCGCCTCCTTCTTCGGGCACCTTATACTCGGGAGTTACCAGCGATCCGAGGTATAGAAAATTATTAGAATTGAAAAGGCGTTCGTTCGATTCGAAAAGCCTGTGATAAGTGCCGTCCTTTGCTCCCTGGGCATAAATTGCGATCACCTTGCGATCACGGTCGAGTTTGGTAATACGGTTAATATCCTTAAAAGAATACCACCTGTCGATATAGGCTTTGGCCTGTGCAGATATCCCTCCCATATATATTGGAGAACCGAAAACAAGGACATCGCATTCAAGAGTCTTATCAAGGATCTTTTTACCGTCATCTTCAAGCTTGCACCATCTGCCCGGCACTTCCCTGCAGTGGTTACAAGCCTGACACGGAGATATGTTATAATCATTCAGTTTTATAAATTCCGTAAGATTACCAGCTTCCTCAGCTCCTTTCAGAAAAGCATTAATGATCTTATCGGTATTGCTTTCTTCTCTTGGGCTACCGCTTACCGCAAGTACTTTCAGCCTTTTAACAGGTTTCATATGAATAGAATAACCAGAATAGTATTCATTGCCAAAATAGTGAGAAAATAAGGAAATCCATAAAATAGAAGTAAATTTGTATACTTATTAGCTAAAAACGATTACTTTGTGTAATAAATGTAAAGGGAATGAACGAAAGAAAATGTGAATGTTCCGATTGTCAATTCAGAAATGTAGCATTTTCTACACTCGAAATCGATCAGGTTACTCACCTGTGTGATTTCAGGCAGGAATTTGTTTACCAGAAAGGGGGGCTGATACACCGAGAAGGCGATCCTATTCAGGATTTTAAATATCTGAAAAGCGGACTTGTTAAGGTTTTCAGGCAAACCAACGGGGGTGACGAGCAGATCATTGCTATTACGAGGCCCTTCGAATTTGTCAGCAACATGAGCATCTTCTCGGATCAAAAGTACAAGTATTCGGTTTCGGCCATTGAGGAATCGGTTATATGCACAATCAAGCTTGATCATATCAGAACCCTTGTGTCAAATAATGGCCGCTTTGCACTTGAACTTATGACCAAAATATCTCAGATTACCGATAAGATCATCCTGCAAACCCTGGATATAAGAAGCAGGAACCTGATTGGCCGGGTTGCTTATATCCTGCTCTATTTTACCAAAGAGATATACCATTCCCGGGTGTTCGACCTGCCGGTATCAAGGAAAGAAATAGCAGATTACATAAGCATGAGCACAGCAAATGTAATAAGAACTCTTTCCGACTTCAGGAAGGACGGGATCATCAAGCTTTTCGGGAAAACAGTGGAGATCGTGGATCTCCAGAAACTCGAAATTATTTCTGCCCGGGGCTGATCCTTGTTTTCCCCATTCCTGCTTCAAAACATTTACAATTACTGTGAACAGGCGACTAAAAAGGATACATTTATTACTTTCATTTTCATATCTTGTAAAGACTGAATAACCACAAACCTGATTGTTATGAAAAAACTTCTATTCATTGCAACAACAACCCTTATATCACTCAGCCTGCTGGCACAGGAATATAAACCCCTGAATGTCAAAGAGTGGCCTGAATCAGACAGCAATACCAAATTCTATACTGTTTCGGGATACAGACACGGTGTAAGTTTCTTCCCACAGATCAGACAACCGGACGTGCAATATGAGGCCGGTGATGTACTTACCTTCGATACATTTCATACCATTGATGTGATGAATAGCTGGATGATCAAATGGGCAGAAGAGTATCCTGACCTGGTTGATCTGTACCAGGTTGCCGAAAGTTATGAGGGCAGGCCGATCCTGCAGATGACTATCACCAACAAAAATACGGGAAAAGATACCGATAAACCATCAGCTTATTTTGAAGGCAACAGGCACAGCGGTGAAGTAACGGCGGCAGAGTCGGTGCTGTGGCTTATCAATCATCTGCTGACAGGTTATGGCAATGATCCTGAGATAACCAAACTTCTTGATACAAAAACCATCTATGCAAGGCCTGTTAACAATCCTGACGGCCATAATCTCTATATGCATACGGCACAAAGCAACAGGAGCACCGTCAGACCATATGATAGTGATAACGACGGATTACTTGACGAGGATTCACCCGAAGATCTTGACGGCGACGGGATGATACTGCAGGTGAGATGGAAGGATGATAAAACGGGAAACGCCATTCCCGATCCTGATGATCCATCGGGAAGGATAATGAAAAGAGTACCCGAAGGTGAAGGAACATACAGGCTGGAGTCGGAAGGAATAGACAATGATGGTGACGGCAGGATAAATGAGGATGGTATCGGCGGACTTGATCTTCACCGGAACTACGTCGAAAACTGGAGGCCGATGGAGGAGGCAACAGGCCGGGGATATACACAGGACGGGGCAGGTGAATATCCATTAAGCGAAAACGAGACAAGGTCGGTGGTAACATTCCTTCTCTCACACCCCAATGTTTATGTAGTCAACTCAATGGATACAAGGGTTCCGATGCACCTGAGACCACCATCCACCTCTTCTTCTGAAGACAGGATGTACCCCGACGACCTGAAATGGTATGAATATTTTGATGAAATGGGTAAAAGTATTACCGGATATACAAGGGCTGGTGATGTATATGATGATTACGGCCATGGAAATCCCCTGTTCGGTCACGGACCGGATTTCGGATATTTCTATTATGGGGCGATATGGTACGGTGATGAGATATGGAACGGGGCCCAGTACAAAGATTATGACGGAGACGGGGATATTGATGACATAGACCTTCTGAGATGGGATGATGAAGAAAATGACGGTCAGGGATTCATCGAATGGAAAGAAGGCGATCATCCGGTTTACGGAAAGGTCGAGTACGGCGGATTCAACCCGAAATTCTTTTCACAGAATCCTCCTGCTAAACATCTTGAGGAATGGGCCAGGAATGAAGCGCTCTTCAATCTTTCGATGGTAAAACACCTTCCCGAACTGGAATGGGGAAGTATAGATATAAAGAAGCAAAAAGGATACAGATCCGATTCGACAGATTACAGGATTACGGTTAATTTTGTTAATAAGGGCCAGTTGCCTACGGCGCTGAAACAGGCATATCTGGTTAAGATAGTTCGTGAAGATCAGGTCTCTTTAAGCTTCGGCCAGGATGATGTTGCCGGGGATAAGCCTGCAATTAAGATACTTACCGAAGAAGCCGGAGGACAGCGCAGGGGCAGACGTTACGGATCAGCCGGGAACAGGGTAAGAAATACTGCAACCCTCTCTGCCGGATTTACTGATGGAGGAAAAACAACTTCAGTCGTTTTTGAGGTCAGAACATACGGAGATGCTGAAGTAACAGGAAAGGCAACAGTTTCCTCGACCAGGGGAGGTGTACTAACACCGAAGGAATTTAAGATAGGGAATAACTAACCGGTAAAATTAATTTGGCGGGATCCGGAAAATACAGGCTCACAATTTGGATCTTCGCCGGTTTTATCCTTGGGATAATAGCCGGTGCTGCAGGAGGAGAAGCGGTAATCCCATATGTTAAACCGCTGGGGGAAATTTTCCTGAGACTTTTAAGGATGGCTATTATGCCACTTGTGGTGACTTCGATCATAAGTGCGGTGGTACAGGTTGGTACTGCCAGAGGGCTTGGTAGAATAGGATTTAGGACACTGGTTTATTACATTACGACCAGCTTGCTTGCAATTATTACAGGTCAGGTGCTGGTAAATATCCTGAAACCGGGAGTGGGGGCAGATATAGGACTTGCGGCACATCCCGAATCGATCGCTGCTGTTGATAAAGGGATAGGCAATATCCTGCTTAATATTATTCCTGAAAATCCTTTCCAGGCTCTTGCCTCAGGGGACGTTCTGCCTGTAATATTTTTCTCCATCCTGTTCGGGTACTTCATTACAAGACTCAATAACGACCAAAGGAATACGATGTCGGGATTCTTTAACGCAGCATTTGAGGCGATGCTTAAGATGACAACTTTCGTTATCTGGTCAGCCCCGGCAGGTGTTTTCGGAATTATAACCCGGATAGTGGCTGAGTCGGGATTTGCTGCTTTCAAACCTCTGGGTTTTTATTTCCTGATAGTGCTGGCAGGCCTTGCTGTGCACATGTTTCTGACCCTTCCCCTGCTACTCAGAGGACTGGGTAAAATAAGTCCGGTTGCACATTACCGGGGAATGCTCCCTGCCCTTGTAACAGCATTTTCAACCTGTTCCACAATCGTCACCCTGCCTCTTACCATGAAGGCTGTAACCGAGAATTCGGGGGCATCGAAAAGAGCTGCCGGGTTTGTATTACCGATAGGGGCCACCATGAACATGGATGGTACGGCACTCTATGAATGCGTAGCTACAATATTTATAGCACAGGTATACGGATTTGATCTGACTTTTACCTCGCAGGTTACTATTGCAATTACGGCCGTGCTGGCTTCAATTGGTGCTGCCAGCATACCAATGAGCGGCATGGTAATGATGTCTGTTATACTAAGTGCTGTTGGCCTGCCGCTTGAAGGGGTGGCAATTATACTTGCAGTAGACAGGATACTTGACATGTTCAGAACTACGGCAAATGTTTTCAGCGACAGCTGTGGGGCTGTGATCATATCAAGGTTTGAAAAGATCAGTGACAGCAAAAAGGAAAATATTGTTAAATAAAAACTTCTATCCTGAAATTTGAATAAATTATCATAAATTGAGACACTTATTTTTGATTTATAAAGCAAATAACCGGAAATCTGTCTGCCTTCTCAGGCATAAGAGGCTGCCCTGGTACTGATGCCATTTAACTTAAACCAAATATGTAATGAAAAGTGAGAGATATTTTGTGAGAGACATACCGCGGAGAAAATTCCTGGAAATGACAATGAAGGGAGGACTGGTAATGGCAGCCACCCCTGCAATGCTTTCCCGGCTTGTCGCATGTGGTCCTTTAGGGGCATCTGCTCCCGGACTTGATGTCGATAAGGAAACACTCGGAAAGGTAATAGCGGCTGCCCTTGCAAACGGAGGTGATTTTGCCGAAGTGTACCTCGAAGACAGGGTCTCCCGGAGAATTGTAATGGAGGAATCAATATTTAAAAGCGGCCTCTACGGGATTAGTCAGGGGGCCGGAGTGAGAGTGATATCAGGGAATAAAACAGGTTATGCATATACCGAAGAGATAACTTTGGATAACCTGCTCAGGGCTGCTAAAGTGGCATCGTACGTAGCAAATAACGGAGGTGCTGTTTCCCCTGTGGAAATAAAGGATGCAAGCCGTAAATCATTTATTACCGTTAAACAGCCCCTTTCGGAAATAGCCGATACAAAAAGGATCGGGATAATGGAAAGGGCAAACCAGGCTGCGCTGGATTATGATCCCCGGATAAAGATGGCAATGATAGATTACAACGACGAAATAAGGGGACGGGTGATTGCCAACAGTGAAGGATTATACCTGAGAGACGAACTGCCCCTGCTGTTCTTTATTGTTCAGACTATGAGTGATGATGGCAATTCAAGGCATCTGTCAAGGGAAAGGCTGAGCAGGCACAGTGGCTTTGAGATGTTCGATGAAGTTACACCGGAAGAGGTGGCCGGAAGAGCGGCCAGGGAAGCTATTGCCATGCTTGATGCAGAAGATGCACCGGCAGGTATTATGGATGTTGTTATGCAGAATGGCTGGGGAGGAGTGCTGGTACATGAAGCCGTCGGACATCCTCTGGAGGCCGATAATATTGCAAAAGGTGTCGGAGCCTTTACGGGTAAGCTGGGACAGAAAGTTGCCAGTGATGTTTTTACCATGGTTGATGACGGATCGATACCCGGCGCCAGGGGGACAATTAATTTTGACGATGAAGGAACCCAGGCAAGAAGAAATGTGTTGATAGAAAAAGGCTTACTGAAAGGATATATGACCGACCTTCTGAGCGCAAAACAGCTTGGTATGGAACGTACAGGAAACGGAAGAAGGGAATCATTCCGGAATATACCTATCCCGAGAATGACGAATACCTTTATCGATAACGGGGAATCTGATCCTGAAGATATACTTTCGTCCACACGTTCAGGTATTTATGTGCAGAGCCTGAGTGGCGGAAGCGTAAATCCTGTAAACGGAGTATTTAATTTTACCTGCAGGGAAGCATACCTTATTGAGAACGGCCATAAAACAAAACCGGTTAAGGGGGCTACTCTTATCGGGTCGTGTCTCGACGTAATATCAAACATTGATGCCGTTGGCAATGACCTGGATTTTGGTCCGGGTATTTGCGGAAAAGGACAAAATGCAGAGGTAGATGCCGGCCAGCCCACAGTAAGGATACGCGGTATTAACGTTGGAGGCAGCCGGGGTTAGTAACTATTAAACAGAAGAAAAATGAACTATAAAGAGCTTTCAGAAAAACTCGTAAAAAGATGTCTCAAGTTTGGAGCCGATGCAGCCGAAGTGTTCCTTGAGTCAAACCGGAACATGAGAATTCAGGTGCTGAAAGGTGAAATTGAAACCATTCAGGAAGCATCCTCGCTTGGAGCAGGATTCAGGGTCTTTGTCGGGGGCAGTATGGGTTTCAGCCATTGCAACGACCTTTCGAATAATTCACTGGACAGTACGATCAGGAAAGCAATTGAATTCGCTCGTCTTACAACACCTGACGAGAATAATGTGCTGAACGCCAATACTTCTGTTACTGATGTAGACGGATTATTTGATCCTGAAATTGAAGGAATACCTATGGAACAAAAAATAAAAATGGCTGTTGACGTCGAAAACCTTGCGATGGCCGATCCCCGCATTACAAAAAGTTCAGGATCGGGGTTCGGAGAATCTGTGAGAGAGATCTTTATTGCAAATTCAAAAGGTATATCCAAATCATATAAATCTTCAAGCTGTTCGCTTGGCGTAAGCGTGGTGGCCGAAAAAGAAGACCAGAAAAATACAGGAGGAGAAACATGCTCAAGGAGGTTTTTTTCAGACCTTGTTTCTCTGGAAGAGATAGCAGTAAAAGCATCGAGGAAAGCATGGGAAATGATCGATCCGGTGATGATCAGGACACAAAAAGCCCCCGTAATATTTGATCCTGAAGTGGCAAGGTCATTGCTTGGGGGAGTAATCTTAGCCCTCGACGGAGAAAGGGTCCTGCAGGGGGCAAGCTTCCTTAAAGATGCCACGGATACGGCAATAGCATCCGAAAGGCTCTCAATTATTGATGACGGAACACTGCAAAAAGGGTCAGGAAGCGCTCCCTTCGACGGGGAGGGTGTACCGACACAAAGAAGGACTCTTATTGACAAAGGTGTCGTAAAAGGATTTTTATATAATACCTCTGTGGCAAAAAGGGCCGGAATGATCAGCACTGGTAATGCCAGCAGGAATGGCTTTACTTCACTGCCCGGTATTGGTACACATAATATTATTATCCCGGCCGGTGAAATGTCAAGGAACGAGATAATAGCATCAACTTCAAGGGGACTGCTTGTAAAAGGAGTCACAGGTTATGGAATTAATGCCGTGAACGGAAACTTCAGTGGCGGGGCTACAGGTTTCTGGATAGAGAATGGTGAAATAGCACATCCGGTAAAAGGCGTTACAATTGCAGGAAAGGCATCTGAAATACTTAATAACCTCGATATGATGGGAAATGACCTGGATCCCAACAGGAGTTTTGCAAGCCCAACCTTCAGGATAGCAGAAATGCAGATAGGAGGGCGATAGTGAGTTGTAATACCCGGGATTTACGAATTTAAAATGATCACACAAAACCATACTTAAAAGAACAGCATCATGAAATTGATTTTAAAAATTGGATTTTTTACGGCTTTGTTTGCCTGCAGCACAATGTTGTCGGGCCAGTTTCGTATGAGACAGGCAGAGCCCGAAGGGTTTGAATATCGTAACCTTGGAGCATTCAGGATCGGTGCCTGGGTGAGCGAAGTGGCAGTACCCTTTAATCCGGGTATGAAGGATAAATATACATGGTATGTAGCTGCCCGGAACGGTGGTGTCTGGAAAACAATCAATAACGGAACATCATTCGAATGTGTTTCCGAAAGCCTGGGTATCAGCTCGATAGGAGATGTAGAAGTGGCTCCCTCAAATGCCGATATCGTATGGATAGGTACCGGTGAGGATTTCTCCGCAAGGTCATCCTACTATGGTAACGGCATATGGAAATCGACCGATGGGGGCAAGACATGGAAGAATATGGGACTGAAAGACTCACAGCACATTGCTGAGATAATAATTCACCCCACAAACCCCGATATTGTGTGGGTGGCAGTAATGGGTCACCTGTTTTCAGAAAACGAGGAGAGAGGTGTATTCAAGACAACCGATGGTGGAAAAACATGGAAAAAGGTACTCTATATCGATGCTGCCACAGGCGTAATTGATATTGCCATAAATTCTAAAAATCCTGACATACTGTATGCTTCGGCATATGAGAAGGAAAGAACACCCTGGACTCTTGAACCGGGAGGAGTGAAAAGCCGTATATACAAAACTACGGACGGTGGTGCAAACTGGAGCGAGATCAAGGGAGGTGGATTCCCGGATGGCCCACTCGGAAGGATAGGTATTGATGTTCAGTACGGGAACCCTGATGTTATCGTTGCTGTGGTACAGAACCTTAACCTGAAGCCGGGAGTAAAACCTGAGGATATTGTTGAGAATATTTATGTCGACAATTCAATGGACTATACCATTAACGGCGAAGCATATCGATCAATGGACGGCGGAAAAACCTGGACCAGGATCAATGATCCATCAAAGATTGATGTCAGCGGCAAAGCGGCATACAGCTTTAACAAGATCAGGATAGATCCCCAGGACCCGGATAAGATATATATCACAGGATCGGGCATGTATGTTACTTTTGACGGGGGAAAGAACTGGTCGACAAGAAGTAATATCTTCAGGGCCAATTTTGGTGACAACAGGACCCTGTGGGTTGATCCTACGGATGGGCGGCACATGCTCCTGGGATCTGACGGAGGCATATATCAGACATGGGACGGGGGCGCTACCATGAACCACTATTCCCAGATACCGATCAGCGAAGTTTACATGGTTGAAGTTGATAACCAGGAACCATATAATATTTACCTGGGCCTGCAGGATCATGAATCATGGAAAGGCCCGTCAAACAACTGGTCGGGACGAATAAGCGTTGAGGACTGGACTATTACAGGTTTTTCTGACGGTATGTACACCAGGGTGGATCCCGAAGATAACAGGTGGCTTTACCATACAAGCCAGTTCGGCTCACCATATCGCGAAGATCAGAGTATTGGCGAAAGAGTAAGCATTACCCCGGTACCGCCCGAAGGAGATGATCCGTACAGGTATACATGGAATGCACCAATAATGCTTTCTCCTTTTAACAGCAGTATAATTTATGCAGGGGCACAGAAAGTACTCATGTCGCTCGACAGAGGAGACCACTGGGAAGAAATAAGTCCTGACCTTACTTCAAATGACAGGGCCAAAATAGCTGGTAAAGGTCATGTTATGTATTGTACAATAACTTCCCTGGATGAATCTCCGCTCAAGGCAGGTGTTATTTGGGCAGGAACCGATGACGGGAAAGTTCATGTGACACAAAACCATGGTGCAACATGGGAAGAGGTAACCAGGAACATCGAAAAAGCAGGTGTACCCCACGAAAGATGGGTAAGCAGGGTTATCGCATCAAAACATGTTGAAGGAAGAGCGTATGTAGCATTATCGGGATACCGGAATGACGATTTTAACCCTTATGTCTTTGTAACGGAAGATTTTGGTAAGACATGGAAGAATATTTCCTCGAACCTTCCACAGTTTCCTGTAAATGTGATTTTCGAGGACAGAAAAAATCCTGACCTTCTTTTCCTGGGGAACGACAACGGTGTGTTCTATACTCTTGACAGAGGCGCTGAATGGAAATCGCTCAGGGCCAATATGCCACCTGTAATAGTTCGTGATCTGCTGGTTCATCCTCGTGAGAACGATCTGGTCGTCGGCACATACGGAAGAGGTGCATGGATAACAGATATCAGTCCGTTGCAACAATTCACACCTGAAGTGCAGAATTCGGAATTTTATCTTTTTGATATAGAACCCAAGCCCCAGAATAATGCATCGCAACAGGCACGATGGGGGAACTACGGCATGCTGGGGAGCAACGTATTTAAAACTCCCAACGAACCGGTCGGACTTGAGATATGGTTCTATTTCAAAAATGAAGGGAAATCGCCGGCACAGCTTGTTATAACCGATTGCGACGGGACACAGGTATACAGTCAGGAGATAAAATCAGAGCCCGGACTCAAAAAGATCTACTGGAATACATTGAGGGCTGACCCCGGGACATACAATGTAAGCATGACCTACGATGGTTCAACAATAACCAAAAAGGGCGTGGTTAAAGAACCCTGGAAGTGGCCGGTTCTTAATTACAGGAAGTAGAAAGAAAAAAAAGGCAGAAAGAATTGAGCGGGGTTCATTATGCCCCGCTCTTTTTATTATAATTAAATTGAATTAATTTTACGCGCTGTTTACAAAACAGTTTTTAATTTAAACATATCAGGAAAATGGCAAACCTTAAGAAGACAAAAGGTGTAATAGCAATCCTTACAGGAGGAGGCGATGTCCCCGGTCTGAACCCGGCAATAAGGGCGGTAACGATCAGGGCTAACAGGGAAGGTTACAAGGTTATCGGACTCAGAAGAGGATGGGGCGGTATCATTGAAATTATACGTGATGAAAAGGCAGACAACAGCAGTTGTTATCTCGATCTTACAGACGACATAGTCAATAAAGCCGGTCGTACAGGCGGCACATTCCTTCATACTTCGAGAACCAGGCCAAGCCATGTTCCTAAAGAGGATGTTCCGGAACATCTTAAGGATGAATACAAGGATGAAATCAATGACCTTACACCGGAAGTCATCAAAAACCTCAGCTGGCTGGGCGTCGACTACCTTATTCCAATAGGTGGGGACGATACACTCAGTTACGGGGTACACCTGTTCAAGGAGGGGGTTAACGTGGTGGCCATCCCTAAAACAATGGATAATGATGTGCCGGGAACCGATTACTGCATTGGATTCAGCACCTGTGTCACACGTACCATTATGATGACCAACAGCCTCAGAACATCTGCCGGTTCACACGAGAGGATCATGATCCTCGAAGTATTCGGGAGATATGCCGGCTTTACAGCCATGTTACCTACAATGGCAGGGGCTGCAAACAGGTGTGTGATACCCGAGTACCAGTTTGATATTGATCAGCTAACCCGGTTACTCGTTGAGGACAGGAAGCTTAATTCGAGTAAATATTCAGTTGTGCTGGTAAGTGAGGGAGCCACCTATAAGGGCAGTGAGATGGTGTTCTCAAACAGCGAAAAAGATGCCTACGGGCATGCCAAGCTTGGCGGCATTGGCGATCTTGTTTCGTCGGAGATCAAAAGCCGGAGTGCTAAATACAACAATGGTAAAGAAGTAAATATTATTAATCAGCAGCTTGGTTATATGGTAAGGGGTGGCGAACCTGATGCAGTTGATTCGATTGTGCCGATGGCGTATGGCAATCTTGCCCTCGACCTGATACTTACGGGTGTTCATGGCAGGCTTGTTGTCCTTAACGACGGAAGATATGATAATGTCCCGATCGACGTGGTTACATCATCAAAAAAGCTGGTTAATGTCGAACAATATTACAATACGGAAAGGCTCAGGCCATTCTATCACAGCTTCGAGATGAAACCATTTTTCCTGATGGCTTCCGGATCATAGTTTCACGGATAGATTTTTTTTTCTACTTTGGGGGAAAGAAAATCTATACCATGAAGAAACAAGTCTTTTTTATTTTCGCTGTAGTGGCAGCACTGGTGATGTTTTCCTGTAAACGGGGAGACCAGACCAATTATTCCGGGCAGAATTTTCCCGGGTTTGATCCTGAACTTATTACTAAAGCCGAAAATCTGTTCGGACTTCAGTTTGATTCTGCCGAGCAGGCTATGATGCAACGCAGCCTGGGTAGCGCTCTGCGTTCATACGAGGATCTGAGAAGTTATCACCTTGATAACAGTGTGGCCCCGGCAATTTCTTTTTCACCGCTGGCCGGAGAGGAAGAGGAACGATACAGGGCCGAAACGATCGACTGGGGAATTCCAGATAATGTAAAGAGACCGGAAAGCGATGTCGACCTTGCATTCATGACCGTTGCCGAACTGGCATCGCTGATAAAAAGCCATCAGGTAACAAGTGTTGAGCTGACGAAGATCTATCTCAACCGTCTGAAAAAATTCGGGGACACACTGCACTGTGTAATCACCCTTACTGAAAACCTTGCCCTGGAGCAGGCAGCAAAAGCCGACAGGGAGATTGCGGAAGGTAATTACAGGGGACCCCTGCATGGAATACCTTATGGTGTTAAGGATCTGCTGGCAGTTGAAGGGTATAAGACAACCTGGGGGGCAAAACCATATGAAGATCAGGTAATTGAAAACACTGCAACCGTAGTCAGGAAACTCGAGGATGCAGGTGCAGTACTGGTTGCAAAACTTTCAATGGGAGCCCTGGCTATGGG
>JBJKPH010000099.1:0-2827 GCA_046706585.1 Bacteroidales bacterium
ATTATTATCAATATCCCCTGTCACCAACAGAAGATGACCTTTAAGGTTTTTAGCAAGATCCTGGTTCTTTGCTATCTCAGCCCTGAAGACAGTCTTTTTCTCTTCAGTTTTTACCGTATCCTGGGCATATTCAGGTTCACCACGCCGCATGCCCATGCCTGTCCTTGCCCTTGTCCTTCCGTTTCCTCCTCCACGACCTGACGATCCTTCTTCAACTTCCTGTACTCCATTATGCGTTTCACCCCACCACTGGTTATAGATATTATTATCATGGTTCCCCGATTCAGAAACCGCAACTTTATAAAAATTAGGGTAGCTCAGTATGGCAGCCGTAGACATAAAGCCTCCGCCCGAATGTCCGTTTATTCCAACCCTGTCAATGTCAATAAATGAATACCTGTCGGCGAGTTGTTCAATCCCGTATTTGTCATCAGCCAGCGGATAATCTCTCAGGTTATCATAACCAAATGTATGGTAGTAGTGATTTCTCTGAGGACTTCCACCCCTGTGACCGAAACTGACAACAATGAAACCAAGCTGGGCCAGAGATGTATTATATCCCCTGTTTACTGAGAAGGTAAAGGGAACACTTTCGGTCTGCGGGCCGGGATAGACATATGAAATAATCGGATATTTCTTTGTTGAGTCGAAATCAAATGGCTTGTACATAACACCGTAAAGGTCGGTAACTCCGTCTTTGGCTTTTACCACAAACCGTTCAGGCATCTTCCAGCCTGTTGAAAACACTTGTGAGAGATCAGCTTCTTCGAGCTTTAGAAGTGTCATCCCGTTGTTATCGCGCAATACCGATTGAGGAACCATGTCAACCCTCGAATAGGTGTCAACGAAGTACTTGTTTGATTTTGACATCTCAAATGAATGAGAAGCATCCTCTGGTGTCAGCAGTTTCATCCCAGGCCTGTCAAGCGACAGACGGTAGATCATAGTGAAATAAGGGTTAATACCCGATTCCTTACCGAATCCTTCAATATAAAGTTCCCTCCCAAGTGTATCTATACGTACAATATTGCCTGCAACAAAATAGCCGTCGGTCAACTGTCTCTTCAGGTTACCGTTACCGTCATACAGGTAAAATTGTCCCCAGCCATTTCTCTCTGACCACCAGATAAGGTCATTTCCTTCATTCAGTACAGATAGCTGACCACCGTATGAATATCCGTCATATATATATGGGTAGAGTGTTTCGCTGAAGAGACCTTTTACTTCACCGGTAGATGTGTTTACCATACAGATCTCCTTTTCCGACTGATCTCTCTTCTTTCTCTGAATGATCATCTTGTCGGCACTCTTCTGCGACGTCCACATAACCTCAAGCGTCTGGTCTTTCCATTTCTTAACATCAACATCGACTCTTGCTTTCGTGGCCACATCGAAAATTATTAACTCGTTTTGCGGTACATTTTCTTCCCCGGGCATCGCATACCTGTATGTTTCGAGTTCAGGACGCGGATTTGCCAGTGAATTGATCACCCAAAGATCAGCTACTTTCCGCTGATCAGTCTTCTCAACATAAAGTTTCTCTGAATTTTTAAACCAGCGGGCTCCGCTCCTCACCTTCTTGTTGAGGGTTGTATCACCTCTTCTCCCTTCATAGCCATAGTACATTTCTCCGTCTGTTGTAAGCTGTATCTCCACACTATCGGGATCATCCCGCTTCATCAGATAGAGGTTATGATTCTTGGCATAAGCTATCCATGTACTGTCAGGTGAATATGTTGCCCATCCGTTTGGCCTTTCTCTCGGAGGAACGGTATCTTTCACCGAAAGCGTCCTGGATGTCATATCGTAAAGGAACTTAATACTGTCGATCTTAAAAGTAAACTTTGAGGTGCTGTTCTTCTCAAATTCAAGTTCCTCTATAGGCAGGTCCAGTTCATTGTAAGGCCTGTGTATCAGCTTATTGATCTCTGACGCCATATACCGTTTATCAAACAGGGGAGTCTTGGCCCTTGTATCGGCATTTACATAAAAGAAATCCTTCCCGCTGGAAGTTTTGTATGAGTACCAGAACCTGTTCGACTCGTTGATCCAGTTGGCTCTTACACTCAGATCACCATATTTGTCGGTCATACTGGCTCTACGGAACTTTTCAGCTGCCTTAAAGTTGGCTTTCTGACCGAAAGCGCTTATACCGAGCAGCATTAACAGTAAAATTACAGAGGTTTTTTTCATCATTAAATAGTTTTTGACCTGCTAAAATTATGATATTTTCTTATTCCAACAGGCAGGACTGAGGTGTTAAAAAGCATCATAGGCATGAATATTTTTAATAATTTTGCTGGCCATAAAACCGATCAGAACCTGATGAGAATCTTGAAGATCATTTCCTTTTCCTGCATCATAGCCTCCTTAAATGTGCTTATAAGCGCACAGGAACCTTCATTCAGACCTATCGGGAAAATATATGCAGACTACAGCCAGTTCATTAAAAAGCAGGATGCTTACAATGGGTTTAACATATCAAAAGTCTACTTCGGTTTCAACTATGCTATTGATCATCATTTCAGTGCACAGGTAGTACTGGATATAAAAGATCCTGTATACAGTGCAGGAAATAATATCAGGCGATATAATTCTTTGAGAAATGCATATATCGGCTATTCGTCAGGAAGAGTGACAATAAAACTCGGCATTTCAGATCTCCCGGGGCACATACCCTCAAAAGATTACTGGGGAAAACGTTACGTCTCAAAACCATTTATCTTAAATTATAAGTTCACAAACGTTGCTGATGCCGGGCTCGTTGCCAGATATAAGATATCCGATGCAATATCGGTTGATGCTGCAGTGGTAAGCGGTTCAGGGC
>JBJKPH010000100.1:0-4442 GCA_046706585.1 Bacteroidales bacterium
GGGAAGAGGCGATCTATGTCAATTCAAAACTTGGCGGAACAATTTATCTGGACGATAATGCAACAGAGACCCGTTTTAAAAATGAATCTGATGGGTACAGTGTGATCCACCTCTCAATGCATACACTTTTGAACGATAAGGAACCAATGTTCTCAAAGATGGTTTTTTCATTAAACAGCGGCGACGAAGACGGAGCATTGAATACTTACGAGATATATGACCTGAAGCTGAATGCAAAGTTGGTTTTCCTTAGTTCATGCAACACTGGTTCGGGATATCTGCAATCAGGAGAAGGAGTTATGAGTCTGGCAAGGGGATTTCTTTATGCAGGTTCACCAACAGTGGTAATGTCGCTATGGGAAGTGGATGATAAAACGAATAGTACTATAGTTGAATCATTCTACAGGAATCTGTCAAAGGGCTGGTCAAAAAGCAGGTCCCTCAGGATTGCTCGGAAAGAATATCTTGAGAACGCCGGCCAGTTGCAGTCGCATCCCTATTTCTGGTCGACACTTGTAATTATGGGAAGCGATAAGCCAATATTCCTGCCACTGTTAAGGTGGGTTTTATATCTGGTTATACTGGCATGTATCTCATACGTGATATTCAAATGGACGCGCAAAAAGACCTAATCAACGTAGTCAGGATCATTTTTAATAATTGACAGCAACTCTTCCTTACACAGATACTTCTTACGCCTGGCATAGGTGTCTGACTTGAACCCCATTTTATCTGCAATTTCCTGGTAATCCATACCCTGAGTATGAAATGTAAGTACTTTCTGGCATTCTGGCTTAAGAATAAGAAATGATCGCTGAACGATCTGTTCTATCGGCGTGTCAAGAAGTTTCTCAGCATCGTAATCATCGGCATAATCCCCGTCGATCGCCTGTTCTCTTCTTTTTTTACGCAATTTATTGTTCCACAGATTTCTGGCAACACCGAACACATATCCCTTAAGGTCGCTGTTGAGTTCTATATGATTGGCTTGTATTTTCTTGAATAGAACCATAAGGGCATCCTGGAAGATATCATAGGCATCATCTTCACTTCCGGAATTCTTCAGGATATGAGCCTTGATGGTTCCAAAGTATGTCGTATAGAGGTAATTTATTATCTTCTCATCACCCCTTTTAATTCCCTCTATCAGTTTTTTATCAGGGAGCTTATTAAACACTGCTCTCGAAGATTTGTCTAACAAATATAATATTTCCCTTACAATTAAGAGTAATTACATTTATGAGGTAAGGTATTTAATGCTACTTTGCCATCGGGCAAATATTAAATATATTTACTACTTAATAAAAGATAACTGATTATGGCTTTCCCTTTTATCAGACAACCCGATGCAATGGACTGCGGACCTGCCTGTATCAAGATGGTTGCTGAGCATTACGGAAAGAAGATACAGATTGATAAATTAAGGGAAAAGAGTTATATAACCCGTGAAGGGGTTTCTTTTCTTGGAATTTCTGAAGCTGCAACATCTATAGGTTTCAGAACGCTTGGTGTCAGAATACCTTTTTCGAAACTAAAGAATGACATCCCGTTACCCTGCATAGTACACTGGAAGCAGAAGCATTTTATAGTTGTTTACAGGATCAGGGGTGATATTGTTTATGCCGCTGATCCGGCTATTGGCCTGGTTCAGATCGGTATTGACGAGTTCATCCGTATCTGGGCCCAAACTGTTGCGGATGATGAAAAACTGGGTCTTGTAATGGTACTTCAGCCCACACCTGAATTCTATGAACTTGAAGATGAAAGAGACCTGAAGGGAGGATTCAGGTTCCTGTACAGGTAAGTGGTACTATACAAAAAATATTTCACACAACTGATCCTTGGCTTACTCATCGGGAGTGCAATTCAATTAATACTGCCATTTCTTACAAAGGCAATTATTGACATCGGAATAGATACGGGTGATATTGGATTCATATATATAATTCTGATTGCGCAACTGGCTCTGGTTGCCGGAAGATTATCGGTCGATTTTATCTGAAGCTGGCTGTTATTGCATATAAGTACCAGAGTTAATGTTGCAGTTGTTTCAGGGTTTCTTAATAAACTCATGGCTCTTCCTGTTGCATTTTTCGATACAAGGCTTACAGGTGACCTTCTTCAGAGAATAGAGGATAATCAGAGGATCGAGGATTTTCTGACAACCACAACATTGAATGTACTTTTCTCATTCTTCAATATAGTTATTTTTGGTATCGTGCTGGCTATCTTTAAGATCGGAATACTTCTGATATTCCTTGCAGGTACGGCATTATATGTTTTATGGGTGTTGTTGTTCATGAAGTCAAGGGCCAGGCTTGACCAGGTGAGGTTCAGAAAGATGTCTGATAACAATAGCAAGCTGATGGAGATCATCAACGGCATGCAGGAAATTAAGCTTACCGGCAGTGAAACAAGCAAAAGATGGGATTGGGAGAATCTGCAGGCATCATTGTTCAGGACCAAGGTTAAATCACTGGGTATTAACCAGTATATGCTGGCTGGAGGAAGGTTGGTTAACGAAGTGACAAATATCCTTGTCACCATAGTTTCGGCAGCAGCAGTTATTCATGGTGAAATGACATTGGGTATGATGCTTGCGGTACAATTTATTATAGGACAGCTAAATGTGCCGGTTAATCAGATAATAGGATTTTTCAGGACCTCACAGGATGCCAGGATGAGCCTTAACAGACTGGCCGAAGTCCATAACAGGGAGAATGAAGAGTCGGACAGTGAAATGAAAGTAAGGAATATCCCTTCAAAAAAAGATATCTATATAAATGATCTTTCTTTCCAGTATGAAGGACCAAGGTCGCCTTTCGTGTTAAAGGATATCGACATGATGATCCCGCAGAATAAGGTGACAGCAATCGTTGGAGCAAGTGGCAGCGGTAAGACAACTCTTTTAAAGATTTTGCTGGGCTTCTATCAGCCGGTGAAGGGTGAGGTTCTTGTAGGCGATTCACACCTGTCGAACCTGAGTCTGAAGGCGTGGAGGGATAACTGCGGGGTAGTGATGCAGGATGGTTTTATATTTTCTGATACTATAACCAATAATATCGCGCCAGGGGTTGAATCAATTGATCATGAAAAGTTGATCAAAGCTGTTAATATCGCAAATATTGCTGATCTGGTCGATGAATTGCCATTGGGTTTCAATACCAGAATAGGACAGAACGGACATGGACTTAGCCAGGGACAGAAGCAAAGAATACTGATAGCCCGTGCAATCTATAAAGATCCTGAATTCCTGTTCTTTGATGAAGCAACTAACTCTCTGGATGCAAACAATGAGAAGCTGATAACAGATAAACTGAGCGGTTTCTACAGCGGCAGAACGGTGCTTGTTGTTGCCCACAGGCTAAGTACGGTCAGGGATGCAGATAATATTGTTGTTCTTGACAAGGGAAAGATAGTTGAATCGGGAAGTCATGCCGACCTAATAGCTAAAAGATCTGTTTATTATAAACTTGTAAAGAACCAGCTTGAACTTGGGAACTGAATGACGAACGGGAAGCAGCAAATAAGGTATTCGACCCCGGTGGAGGAAATAATGGGAAATCCGCCTGGATGGATAGTAAAATGGGGGATCTCTGTTTTTGGATTTCTTCTTGTTTTGCTACTGGTGGGATCGTGGCTGATAAGGTTTCCATATATTGTCCCTGGAACCGTAGTTATAACTACTGCAAATCCTCCGGTTGACCTTACGGCAAGGGTCGCAGGTAAGATCTCTGACATTTTTGTTACTGACCATCAGAAAGTGATTCGTAGGGAGATACTTGCAGTGATGGAGTCGGCAGCCGACCTGCAGAGCATAGAATGGCTCGACTCTGCTATGGATACATTGAAAATTGAAGATGATTACGGGGCAGGAAGCATTAATCTGAAAGATGTGTGGCCTGAGTCACCATCTCTTGGTGAAATTCAGGAATATTATTCCGATTTCAGGAAGAAGCTTCAGGACTATCTGAGGCACATAGAGATTGATAAATACGGGCGGAATATAAAAGCCCTGGAGGCTGAAATTGACCGTATCGACATGTATATCACCCAGCTCAGGGTCAGTGAGAAGCTTAATGTTGAGAAACTTGAACTGGAAAGATCGATGTTCGAGAGGGATTCGACCCTTTTTCTCACCTCAACTATATCACCTGAAAACTATGACCTTTCCAAAAAAACATTTGTGGATGAACAGTTAAATCTCAATATGATAAAACTTGAAATATCTTCACAGGAGATAGAAAAGGCAGGCAAACAAAATGAAATAGAAATACTTGCTGCGAGAAGGGTAGAGGAAAGGGAACTGTTGAAAACCTCCGTGGAAGAGGCAAGGAGTATACTTCTCTCGAAGATCATATGGTGGCATCAAAACTACCTAATTTTATCGCCAATTGAAGGCTTTGTAACCTGCTCAACGTTGTGGGGCGTGTAGATGGCGG
>JBJKPH010000101.1:0-2960 GCA_046706585.1 Bacteroidales bacterium
GTCTTACTCATTACTGTGCAGAAATAGATGCCGGGAGGCAAAGCCTGAAGCGTCACCCTGACCGGTTCAGCCGATATCCTGAACTCATCAGCTCTCAGCACAATTGAACCATCGATGGCATTTACAGTAATAGAAATATTGCCAGTCACGTCCTGGGGAGGCAGTAAATTGATATAGCCGCCGGCCGGTACGGGCCAGATTTTTAACCTGTCGGCAGTATAATCGTTTATGTTTGTGGCCGACTTGTCAAGCGACACATTGAGACGTGTCTGTAAATTATAGGATGAGACAACACCGCTTACTATCCTGGTATCATAACCATCGGCTGAAAATGTGATGTCGTATGTGCCTTCGGCCGGCATCCTGTAAAAACTGCCGGTAAGAGAATCAGAATAGACATGTGAACTGTCAGTATCATATCCGGCAATGTATACTTTCGCCTCTACCGGCACTCCGGTCTCACTATCGGTCACCCTGCCATGTATGCCGTAAATGGCATTCCCGAGATACATCATAAATGACCGGTAATTATACATCCATAAAAGAGGCAATTGTGCCGCATCAGTCTGTTTGGTCAGGTCAATTTCAATAGTTACCTCCCGGCCCTGCAACTCATAGGTCACAAAATCCTGCCTCCCCCCGATCACTGAATACCACACAGCCCCGCGAACCACTCCATTCTCATAATCATTAAGGTATGCAGGTGTTGAATAATTATGTACGGTATCAGCATAACTCCTGCATATATGATTGAACCAGACACTATCGGCAGGGATCCGTGAGAACCACCTGTCCCACGGGAAATTCAACACCTCTGCACCACTATGGAAATTTGCCGAAAGGATGAAATGCCTGTCCCTCATGAATGAGATCATTGCCTGATTCTCGGGTTGGGGTACAATTGACGGATCAAGAGGGTCAGGGTAATTACGGTTCAGGTCAATACCTGCCGAATTTGCCCTTGTAGGATAGATAATAGTATCGCCGCCATTATATGTTCCGTCAGGATTCGACAAAGGGTTGATCCATATCTCCAGGCTGTCTATCAGCTTGTGTTCAAGGCCTCCGGCAGAATAATTTGAGAGCAGGTGATCGGCAAGGTGCAGCATCATTACATACCCACCGAGTTCATCGCCATGTATCGTCGATGAATAAAATACCTCCGGCTCATCCTCATCTTCATTTACGTTGTCGGAGATCTTAAGTGCCAGTATCTGCCTTCCCTGTATACTGTTCCCAATAGTATCAAGCCTGCATATTGACGGATATTCATCAGCAAGCCTGTGCATTATTGTATCGTACTGGGGATATGTAGGATAAATATCCCAGTTCATGGCCTCTTCAACCGACAGGGCTGATATAACGCTCTTTCTGTCATTTACCGGCACTATTTTATATGAGATCCCCAGGGCTGAAAAATCTGATATATCACCGTGAGCCAGCACAACGGTCACCTTCCCGTCTCTTACATCCGAAACAGAGAAATCCCTGGCGAGCAGCGAAAGTGCATCATAACCCGGGTAATCAAATGTCACCTCTGCCTGCCCATACCGTGAGACCATATCGTTAAGAATGGCAACCTTGTCATCCTGCCCGGTAATAATTCCTCCGGCCAGGATCAGGACCAGTATGACTGTTTTTATTCTCATTCACAATAATCAGACGTTGAACCTTATGTGAAGGATATCTCCATCGTTTACAATATAATTCTTACCCTCAACATAGAATTTTCCAGCCTCCTTGCAGGCATGCTCCGAACCATGGCTTATAAAATCGTTATATCTCATTACCTCGGCCCTGATAAACCCTCTCTGAAGATCCGAATGGATCACCCCGGCTGCTTCAGGTGCCGTCATTCCGCTCTTTATGGTCCAGGCCCTTATTTCCTTGGGACCGACGGTAAAGAATGTCTGGAGATCAAGCAGACGATAAGCCGATCGCACCAGCTTGTCAACGCCCGGCTCATCCAGTCCCATGTCTTTCAGAAATTCCAGCCTGTCGTCAGGGCTTTCCAGCTCAGCAATGTCAGCTTCTACTGCACCTGCAATCACAAGTATCTCCGTTTGCTGGTCCTTAAGGTGTTCTTTCACTCCTGCTACATACTCATTGCCACTAACTGCCGATGCCTCGTCGACATTACAGACATATAATACAGGTTTCATTGTCAGGAGGAAAAGATCATCAACAAACTGCCTGTCCTCGGGCCTGATATCCATGGTTCTGACATTCATGAAGTTACCGAGATGTTCCCTGACTTGCTGAAGTACACCTATACCCCTTTTTGCATCCTTATCACCCGATTTGGCCATTTTTTCAAGCCTCTCAAGTTTCTTTTCCACCGATTCCAGGTCTTTAACCTGCAGCTCGAAATCGATATTCTCAAGATCCCTTACAGGGTTGACTGATCCGTCGATATGTGAAAGGTTCTCATCATCAAAACACCGTAACACATGGATCAGGGCATCAGTATTTCGTATATCGCCGAGGAACTTGTTACCAACTCCTTCACCTTTATTCGACCCTTTAGCAAGTCCCGGTATATCAACCAGTTCAACGGTTGTTGGGATTATCTTTTCTGTGGGCTGAAACTTTTCCAGCTCAAACAATCTCCTGTCGGGTACCTGTACAACACCGATATTCGATTTTGTGGCACTGAAAGCGAACGATGTAGCCTCCCCTTTTGTTGATGAAATGCAATTAAAGATCGTCGTTTTACCGACATTAGTGATCCCAATAATTCCGCACTGCAAAGCCATATCAAGTTAAATTAATTGAATGCAAAGTTAACAAATGGCATGATACATAGGAGACCATTCATTTATTATTTGGGTTGCTCCATGAACTCCTTTAGAGCGTATTTTTTATATATTTGCTTTTATATTAACCAAATAGAAAAAATTGACAACCAGGATCCTTATAACCATTGCTCTTCTTTTTGGGTCTTCCACGATGTTGCTACC
>JBJKPH010000102.1:0-3120 GCA_046706585.1 Bacteroidales bacterium
CAATGGAGATGGTGATAAGACATATGGAACCGCAAAGGGAAGTGCTACCGGACTTTCTTTAATGGCCGGGGTCGATTTCAACATCTTCGATATGACAATATCCCTTTTCGGGGAAATTGCCTCACCAATGGGCCATATCGTTATCGATAATTTATTTTATGATAACTGGACCCTGGAAGATGACATAATGCTTATAGGTTATTACCGTTTAGGCTTGTCATTTTATTTTTGATAAGAGAAGAGATTGCTTGTTTTCAGGAATAATGATCTGAAATTTTCCTTCGTACCTGCTACGGAAATAGTCCATAGCTTATACAGATGTTCGATCAGCCATCAGGCATTGATGGTTCTACTATAATATATAAGAGCAGAGCCGGCATCAGATCGAAATATATCTATCCCGGAATAATATTTATCACTTTCAGAAGTGCATAGGTCAAAATTGTTAACTTAATTTCTTCACAAAACCTAATTTGAAGTAACTTCGTTAAAAATCGGAATTCACAGAAGTATAAAAATTTGAATTATGAAAACCAGGATTATTTTTAGTGTGATGGTACTTATGCTATCATCCGCACTTTTTTCACAGGTGCCACAGGGATTTAATTACCAGGCAATTGCCAGGGATGGCTCTGGTAATGAGATAACAAAAACAGACATGACGGTATTGGTTTCAATATTTACCGGGGAAAGTGCTGATATTCTGGTATGGCAGGAAGAGCACAGGATTACTACGAATGCTTACGGACTGATCAATCTTGTGGTTGGAGATCCGGATGCCATACCCGGGAAAGAAGGACTGGCCAAAAGTTTCAGTGAGATCGACTGGCTGCTCCAGCCATTATACATTAATATTATGGCCGATTGGCAGGGAACAATGGAAGATATGGGTACCAGTCAGCTTATGACAGTTCCTTATTCCATGGTTGCAGGCCAGTCACTCAGTCTTGCCGGCAATCCCCTGATGATGAACGGAGACACTATATATTTCCTGAACAATGTTTCAGTAGGAAGCAATACCCCGGGGAAGGCAAAACTTGCCGTTGTTGGTGATGACCCGTTGTCGCAGGATGCGCTTTTTGAAGTAAGGAGGGATGATGGTGAAATTATGTTTGCTGTTTATAACACAGGTGTTCGTATAAATGTTCCTGTTAATCCGCTTGCCAAAGGCCCCAAAGGAGGTTTTGCAATTGGAGGATTTGACGCTGCAAAAGGAGTAGTACAGGATTATTTCACAGTGAATAACGACAGCATCAGGCTTTATATCGACACCAATCCAGCCGTTAAAAGTCCCAAAGGGGGATTTGCCATTGGCGGATTTGATGCTGCCAAAGCGACCGGAGAAGAATATCTCAGGGTAACAAGAGACAGCACGCGTGTATATGTCAGGAATAGTGCAAAAGGACCAAAGGGCGGATTTGCAATAGGTGGATTTGATGCTGCAAAGGGGACCGCGGATAATTTCCTGGACCTTACACCTGAAAACTATTTTATCGGTCACCAGGCAGGTTTTTCAAATATATCCGGTTTGTATAATGCCTTTATCGGTTTCAGGAGCGGATATTCTAATGTGGATGCTGATTATAATACCTATGTCGGTTACGAAACCGGTCTGAATTCAAATTCAGATTATAATACTTTTGTTGGTTACCAGGCAGGAAGAAGTATTTCTCAAATAACGGCAGGGGGCAACGTGTTCATGGGATACCTTGCCGGTACAAGAAGCACATCGGGATACAGGAATGTCTTTATAGGTTATAACTCCGGAGCCTACAATATTAACGGCTATGAGAACACATTCCTGGGAGGACATGCAGGTTACGGATTTAATACAGGTAATGCCAACGTAATGATTGGCACATATGCCGGAAACTATTTCTACGGAGGTAACAACAATATATTTATCGGCAATAAGAGTGGTTACGGCATAAAGAACGGAACCGACCTTGCCAATAATAATATATTTGTAGGAACGAGTGCCGGGACAAAGGTCACAACAGGATATGACAACACTTTTATAGGTACTGAAAGCGGGTATAATAATTCATATGGACATTATAATGTTCTTATCGGGAACAGGAGTGGTTATTCGAATACGGGTTATAACAATATTTTCATCGGTTACAAGGCCGGGGAGAGTTCTTCATCGACAACCAACACCACTTTTATTGGTAATGAAGCAGGACGCAATCTGATCGGTGATGACAACCTGGCGATAGGCGACCGCACCGGAACAAATGATTATGTTGCCGAGAACGAATGTTTCGGACAGGTGATACTTGGTATTGATGCAGGAAGGAATATTACAGGCGACTATAACACGATACTCGGATATGGAGCCGGATCAAAATGGGGAGCATCAGCTTCAGGGTCAAACAACACCTTCCTGGGATTCCAGGCAGGAGGAGGAGGTTCCTATAAACTGGGAACCGGTAATGTGTGCGTTGGGTATGAAGCAGGGTACAACGTTAACGGTGATAATAAACTCTATATAGCAAACAATTCGACTACTGCGCTCCTGTACGGTGAATTTGACAATCAGTATCTGAAACTAACCGGCGATATGGAAATTACCCATAACCTTATTGTGGAAGGAACAATATCAAATCCTTCTGATGCCCGCTATAAAAAGAATATCCGCGAAATGGGTGATGTAATTCCTTCACTGATGAAGCTGAGGAGTGTGTACTATAACTGGGATTCAGATGAGTTTCCTGAAATGAATTTCAGTGATGGCACACAGATTGGTTTTATAGCACAGGAAGTGGAGCCTCTTTTCCCCGAACTGGTGGTGACCGACAGGAACGGATACAAGTCGGTGGACTATAGCAGGATGTCGGTGATACTTTTCCAGGCTGTCAGGGAACAGCAACAGGTGATCGAGGATGACAAGGCTGAGATCGACAGGCTGAAGGATGAACTGGGGGCCCTTGAACAAAGACTCATGTTAATTGAGGAGACCCTTGGGAATGCCAACAGGTAATTAATAGAACAAACAATTAAATATACTATGAAAAAACCAATCATGTTAATTGCATCACTTCTGGTGATTGCATTTATCTCACCTGCATTCACTCAGGATGCAAAAGTAGTTAAGAAAATTATTGAGATCGGGCAGAC
>JBJKPH010000103.1:0-3430 GCA_046706585.1 Bacteroidales bacterium
ATATAGTACAGAAATTCAGTGACGAAGAACCAAGCCTGCCGGTATTTTTCACCTCTTCGCAGTGGGGATCACTGGCATCTTTTGGAGCCCGGACCTATCCGGGAACAAAAAAAATGTACGGCACAAGCGGAAACAGTTTCGTGGCTGTTGTTGAATTCGGAGACAGGGTGACAGCCAGGAGCATCCTTGCAGGCGGGATCAGTGGAGACCCAAATTCACTACACTTCAGCGACCAGGCAGAAATGTATACAATTGGTGAGTTTAAGGACGTGAGGTTCTATCCCGAAGATGTTGATAAATATGCTGAAAGGGTATATAACCCGGGAAATTAATTTAAAAAGCTTTCGATATGAGTCCCCGCACATCTCCTCCCGGGAAAACCCGGATCAGGTACATTATCTTTGGCATACCGGCATTAATTGTTGTTGCAGGGCTTTTGTATTTCAATTCCCTGCTGCCGATAATTACCGGGTATGCTGCTAAAAATCTTTGTTCAGCCGTTTTTGTATCGGGAAGGGAACAGGCAGAAGTCGAGGCTGCAGACCTTAACTTTTCGTTTATAAAGTATACCAGAAACAATGTCGACCGTGATGCCAAGAGTGTGACCAGCCGGTTCCTGTGGGGAAGGTCAAAAGCAATATACAGGGAGGGTTTTGGTGTAACTCTTGTAAGGAAGGCAAGGGAAGCAACCCTCAGGGCAGAAACTTTTCCTGAATTACCAAAGCCAGGTTATTGCAGTGATTCAATACCATGGCCGATGGGCAATATATTGCCCGATACTGTAGATCAGGATATACATCTGAAACTTAATAGGGTGGCAAATGACCTTATTGCTAAAGATGCATATGGCGGCAAGGCCTATGCCTTTATGGTCCTGTACAGGGGAGTACCTGTTGTGGAGTCATATAAGCCACAGTTCAGCAGCAATACAAGATTCCTGAGCTGGTCAATGGCTAAAAGTGTTATAAATGCCCTGGTAGGGATACTGGTTAAAAGGGGAGAGATAGATATATATAAACCTGTTGATCCTGATAACTGGAAAAAGGATAAAAGAGCAGATATTACTCTTAATGACCTTATGCGTATGCAGAGCGGACTGAAATGGAACGAGGATTATGGCAACAGGTCTGATGTAACGGTAATGCTGCATTGCAAAAAAGATATGGCCAGGTTCGCTTGCGATAAGCCTTTTGAATATCCGGCCGGTGAGCACTGGTATTATTCATCTGGAACAACGAATATTGTCAGCTACCTGCTCAGATCCCATTTTGATAATGATTCGGTCTATTATTCATTTGCACCAACCCAACTGTTCTACCCCCTGGGAATAACAGATGCTGTTTTTGAAACAGATCCTTCAGGTACTATTGTTGGTTCATCGTATCTGTATATGACAGCACGTGACTATGCCAGGTTTGCCCTTCTGTATCAGCAGAATGGTGTTTTCAATGGTAACAGGATACTTCCTGAAGGATGGGTCGGCTACTCGCGATCTGTAACAGAATCAAGCGGCGGTGAATACGGGGCCTTTTTCTGGCTGAACGGTAAAGGCGAAGTGCCGTCGGCACCTGATAATACATATATGTGTATCGGACATGACGGCCAGAGAATATTTATTATGCCCGACCAGGAACTTATTGTAATCGTACTGGGCTATTCCCCAAAAGGATCGATGGATTTTGACAGGCTGATGTCCGACGTGATGACATGCCTTTAATGGCGAAGAGCAGAGAGCAGGGTGGATTAAATGGTAATCCTTCCCGACGCTTCGGTCGGGATCTCCGCGTTGCTTCGATATTAGGTAAGCCTGTATGCCATGAGCGTATTTCCATGCCTTTGATATAGTATCCCCCTGTTAATTACGGGGTGAGCAAAATGCTCTTTCGTACCTTTTTTTATTCTGAATGTGCTTTCCACATTCATTTTACCCTTGTCGAAGCTAATGAGTGACAGATTTCCGTTCTGCGAGTAGTAGTAAAGCATGCTGTCAGCAGCAATTACTGCACCCACACCCAGCCGTATGGAATCAGTCAGCTCTCCTGTTAATGCATTTATCGATCTTATCTCCGGCCTGGCTGTTCCTGTACCGTATATATAGTCACCATATTTCACAATTCCCCCCATATATCCGTCAAATCCCCTGTTACGCCATACCTCACTGATATGTGACCCATCCTCTGAAAGTTCCAGCTTTACACCGCAGTTGCCGTCTCCGGCACAGTAATAGATATATCCGTTTTCATAAATTACCGAGTTGGTATGGGTGTCGCCCATTCCAAGGACTCTCTCGGGAGGGGTGAGGTTATCCTGTTCCTGCGACCAGAGCAGCTCACCGGTGTCGGCGTCGAAACCCATGAGGTGATATGCCGAGAATGTTACAAATATATCCCTGCCAGGCAATTCGATCAGATTTCCCTGGTTATATCCTGACCTTTCACCGAAACCCGGTGAGGCCCATACCTGTTCACCCGTATACCGGTTCAGGGCAGTAACATTTATTTCCTTACCACCGGGTGTCCAGAAGACCAGGTCATCTCTTATTACGGGAGCCTCGGTGAACCCGTGCATCGTTGGTATGCCACTGGCATCATTAGCGAAATTTTTAGACCATACTATTTCTCCGCTTCGTTTATTTACGCAATACAGATCGCCTGCACCTGTAACTGTATATACAAGGTCACCTGCAATAGTAGGAGCCGACCTTGAACCGGGATATGATTCCATCCATTCAGGCCCCAGGATTGTTTCCCATTGCTTCACTCCTTCATGATCAAAACAGAAAAGGTGGGATAAACTGTCGGTTTCACCGGTGATATAAAAACTGTCTTCAGTAAATGTGGGTGAACCAAAACCGTTTCCCAAACCTTCAATTGACCATAATTCTTCCGGACCTTCTTCAGGCCATTCCTTTAATAGTCCGGTGTCGGGAAATATACCCTTCCGGCCTTCGCCCCTCCATTGGTAGAGTGTGCCATTTTCGGATACACACGAAACGAAAATGAATGATATAATAAATAGAATCTTGAATATCCTCATAGCGGTTAATGTTAAAATTTTGTAAGAACTGAAGCAATATCTTACCTCTTCTCCCTGTACATGGCAGGAATACCTTCACCGGATGTCTCTTTGATGAATTGTCTCAGATCATCATTAGCCTGGCGAAGTACCTCCCGGCGTACATACATCATATGCCCGCTTTTGTATCCCCTGAAGCTGAGCCTGTCTTTCATCTTACCGCTCGGGTCAATCTGCCACATTGTATATTTTGAGTTAAAATATGTGCATGCACCGTCAAAGTATCCACCCTGGAACATTACATGAAGGTTCGGATTTTCAGCCATAGCAAATCTAAGGTTCTCCCTTACACTGTTGCCCGATCTGTCCCAGGGCCTTACCTGACCTGACAGATTGTATTTCATCCCTGTTTTGA
>JBJKPH010000104.1:0-4629 GCA_046706585.1 Bacteroidales bacterium
GTCTACCTGAGGGGAAAATACCTGTCAGTGGATGAACCCGCCTCGATGGATGAATACCGTAAACTTGCAGGTAAGGACATGGATCTCTTCTGGGTTTATAATGCAGAAGGATTATTTCAGTCGGATGGTGAAATCACCTCCAGTGCAGATCAGGCATGGGGTGATCTCCAACCGGGAGATATTAAGTACGAAGACTATAACAATGACGGTTCTGTCGATGAATTTGATATCTATACACCCGGGCAACACTCTCCGAGAATGTTCTACGGCGCTAATCTGTCTGTAGCATACAAAGGCTTCAGACTGTTCGTTCTTGGAGAGGGCATCGGGAACGGTGACGTTATGTTATCATCTCCGAAATACTTCAGGATCAACGGAACACTTCAGAACTATTCTGAACTGATGCTTGACCGCTGGCCTGAAACAAATAATGTTCCCAGACTCACGACCTCGTCCCAGAATAATGTTCAGAATTCATCATTCTGGCTGAGGGATGCATCTTATTTCAAGGTTAAGAATGTCGAGTTAAGCTACACCCTGCCAAAAATTACAGCTAGTAAATTGTTAATGGAAGACTGTAAGATATTTGTAAGGGCTACCAATCTGCTGGTACTCTCTGATATTATGAAGCAGTACAGTCTGGATCCTGAAAACATTAATGCCGGGATTACCGGGTACCCTGTCTTCAAGGCTTTCACAGCGGGTATATCATGTAGTTTTTAATTATGTAAAACTTAAACTATGAAAAAACTAATTATATATTGTCTCGCAGTTGTAGCCCTTGCAGCCTGTGATTATCTTGAACCAAGGCCTACGATGAATCTGTCAACAGATGAATTGCTTGAGACATCTCAGTATGGAGAAGGATTACTTGCACGAGCTTACAGTGATCTGAACACAGCATGGGACATTGGCTCGGAGTACCTTACCGACAATGCAGTACCGTCTGTTCCCGGAACAAATGTTTTAGCGCTGGGCGGATGGACACTTGATGCCAACCCTATAGGAGACTGGAACGGATGGTATAATGATATAAGGTATCTGAATTATTTTATCGAAAATTGCAGGGATCTTGTTTACAGCGTATCCGACCCTACCAGAAATGCAACCCTCCAGAGAAACAGGATAGGTGAGGCATATTACCTCAGGGCATGGTACCAGTGGAACCTGCTTAAAACCTATGGTGGAATAGCAGGCAGTGAGGCACTGGGTTTCCCAATAGTTACAAGGGTACTGTCTCAGGATGAAGATCTCGATCTTCCAAGGGATAGCTACGAAGATTGTGTTGCTCAGATCGCCCTTGATCTCGACTCTGCTGTTTCGATACTTCCGTTAGCGTATAATGGAAGTACTCCTTACACGAATGTTACAAACAGAGGAAGAGGATCGGGCTCCGCAGCACTGGCTCTTAAAGCAAAAGTTTACCTTTATGCGGCAAGTCCTGCCTTTGGTAATTCGACCCAGGCCAACTGGGAAAGAGCTGCTCAGGCAGCTTATGACGCAATAGATGCAATGGGTGGTCTGACATCCCTTGCAGCCTATGGTAATTTCAATAATTCCTCGAGTTTCGATAACATCTGGATACAGCCGGCATTGTCGAGCAGCAACAATATGGAAAGGTCATACTACCCGCCATCACTGTACGGAAACGGAACATGCAACCCGTCACAGAATCTGGTAGATGCATTCCCTTCAGCCGATGGATATCCGATCGATGAGAGTGCAGTGTATAACTCAATTCCTCCTTATAGTGCCCGAGACCCGAGTCTTACAAGGTTCATCTTCTTTAACGGTGATAACTATAATAACAACTATATCAGGTCTTATGTTGACGGACCGGATGCCCCGGGCGGACTTAGCCAGCAGGGTACAAGGACAGGGTATTACCTGAAGAAACTGACAAGTATGAATGTAAGGCTCACTCCGGGTAATGTCTCTTCAGACATTAAATTCAAGGTGTACCTTAGCAAGGCAGATCTTTACCTGGAATTCGCTGAAGCAGCAAACGAAGCCTACGGTCCCGATGACGCATCCCTTGGGTTCTCTGCAGCTGATGCACTTGGTATGATCAGAGAAAGAGCCGGAATCGATTCTGATCCGGGTACAGGAGGTTACCAGGACCAGTACCTTGACGACCAGGTTGCTGCAGGCCAGGCTGCCTTCAGGACCCTCGTGCATAATGAAAGAAGGATCGAACTATGTTTCGAAGGAGACAGGTTTTGGGATATCAGGCGTCTGAATGAGCCGCTGAGCCATACTGTCAAAGGTGTTACAATGACATATTCCGGTGGAGTGGGCCCGATCCCGCCTGCTGAGAATATAGCACTTGCATCTACTCCTTCAGCTGATTTTGTGTCACCTTATTCAGATATTTCAAGGATAAATGACGGTAGCACAAGGTCAAGCGGTTCATTCCACAACTGGCCGAGTTCTGGTCTGTGGAGGTATATACAACTTGATTTCCCATACGGTTATATGCAAGTACCGGGAATGAATAATGTCTACCAGCTGGATTCTACTACGGTTCGCTTCTATGCTCCTGATGCAGGGGTTCAGTTCCCCGACAGTGCATACATGCAAATATGGGATCTTGACAATGACCAGTGGGTAACAGTGTGGACCGATTACGATGGCGTTGCCGAATATGCCGATATTCAGCTGAGTGCAGTAAATACAGATAAAATAAGGCTGAACATGAAGAACAATTCTGTTTCCACAGGTGTCAGGGAATGGTGGGTGTACGGTGCCCCGGGCTTGCCTCCTGGATATGACATTGTATTTGGTGATGTCGAAACCCATACATACCAGGATTTCCAGAGGTTCGTGCCTTTGCCTTATGAACAGACTCTTATGATGAAGAATCTGAAGCAAAACAACGGATGGTAAAATTGAACCGAAAAATGAAAATTTTAAAATTCAGAAATATGAAAAAAATATTCGTTATACTAATCCTGCTGGGGCTTCTTACCGGATGTTATGATGAATTTGTCGTTGACTATCCCTATACTACAGTGGCATTTTCAGAAGCAACAGGCGGATTAACAACTTGGGGAGAACTGGGATTGTCCGTTGTTAAGGATGAAGGTCTCAAACTGGATGTCGGTGTATTTATTGCCGGCGTCCTCGAAAACAAGGTGGACAGAACAGTCGATTTTGTAATCGATGAAGAACTCCTTAACGGAACCGGCTACGAACTTATGCCTGCAGACTATTACTCATTGAGCAATACCAGTAAGTTTACTATTCCGGCAGGTGAATTCGTAGGAAAGCTTACTGTAACGCTTGATTCAGCCAAATTTCTTGGCGATACGCTTTGTGCTGAATACCACTATGCTATACCAATAAGGCTGACAAGTACTTCTGCCGATTCGGTAAACAGTACACATAATACAAAGATAGTGGTCGTTAAGTATATTAATCATTATGAGGGATACTATGACCAGGCTGGTTCATTTGTAACTTATGATGAGAACGGCCTTGAAATTAATTCAGGTACGATAGGTAATGTATTGCTCGGATCGACTTTCCTTGTTGATACTGTATCATTTAACGGAGCTGTATACAGTATTGGCGATGACTATCAAATGAAAGCCGTTGTGAAAACAGACAATACGGTTTATCTGGAGAAGGTCCCTGTTACATCTGAGCCTATTACTGTACCCTATAACCTTGCTTATGAGTCAGTGCTTAGTACAGACTACTGTTCAGGCTGGGAAAACATCGAAGGTGTCCGGGATGATATCCTGCCGGTTGACTCACATACAAGGAATGGTCCGATCTTTGGTAACTGGAACAGTTATGATGATTGGGGATATCTTCAGTATGAATTTCCGGGTCCGCGTGAGATAAGCAGTGCTGAAATATACTGGTTCACTGACTTCGGAGGACTGCAGTTCCCTGACGAAACAAGTATTCAGTACAGAGACCTTGTGACAGGCGAATGGGTTGATGTTTCAAATCCGGATGCCCTTGGACATGATGCTGATGTAATGAATGTTACAAACTTTGATCCTGTAACAACCTATGCAATAAGATATAATTTTATCAGTCATGCAGGTTCGATAGGGGTTGCTGAATTCAGGGCTTTCGGTATTCCGAAGACAGTATATCCCGAGCAGGCAATAATGGAATCTATTACTAGTAACGGATCAAATACCTATGATCCTGCCACCAGTACCTATACACTTCATTACAGGGTTACATATAAGGCTGAAACCTTCTATACCGATGTAACCACTGTACTGGTCTGGAGAAACAGGATCAGGGACGGTGTGAATGAATGGAGGAGATAGATCCAATTCAAGGTATATTATTATCAAAAAGGGCTGTCGTATGGCAGTCCTTTTTTTACTTTCAGGGAATATATAACAGTAATGAATTGTCTTTATAATAGCGGCCTGATAATTGTTAAATAAACATAAAGTGCATCTGTAATGTAAATTAATACTAAATTATATTCTAATTTTAAGAAAATAAAAACCAAATATCTTATTCAGGAATGGAAAATAAAGTAAGAACATATTTATTGATCGTGGTACTGGCAGCCATGGTCACTGGACCATCAGTAATGGCCCAGGCAATTCAGGATGAAAGTGTTCCACAATACCTGTTCAACAGGTTCTCTGAAGG
>JBJKPH010000105.1:0-10879 GCA_046706585.1 Bacteroidales bacterium
TACCGGCGGGCGTAAAAAAGGATAACCGTTGTTTGTTGATGATTCGATATTCCATATATAATTAAAATCCCATCCGGCGAATGTACTCTCTGTTTTCATCTCAGCAGAAGTCATGCCGGTAGCCCCACCTGATGTATTGGCTGATTGAGCTGAAGTCTCAGTATCCCAGTAATTATCAGTCATACTGCCTGAACCGGTACCCAGAAATCCCTTGTCGGTCGGATCGGATGTACCCGAATAAATAACCTTTCCTGTCGAATAGCATTTTGATATAGTATATCCTCCGTTATAACCGCAAAAACCGCCGATGTCGGTCGCAGAACCGGTGGTGCGGGTAATGTCGCCCGTTGAATAACAGTCGCTGATTGTTCCTCCCTGCTGCCAGCCTGCAAATCCACCGGCACGTACTACACTCTGAGTACTTGATATTGTTACATTTCCCGTTGATTCACAGAACATTATCGTTCCTGTCTGATAACCCACGAATCCACCAACTTCCATTAATGTTCCCGTCACATTTGTACTGGTATAGCAATTGGTCAAAGAACCGGTAGTAACATTATCACCGACAATACCTCCACATTCTCCTGCTGCGTTTACTGTGCCTGAAGAAAAACAATTATCAATAATACCCCAGTTATAGCCAGCAATGACACCCGTTGCCCAGCTCCCTGAGACAGATGCATTTACAACCCCCAGATTTTCAACCCTGCCACCTGATAAGACTTTACTGAATAATCCAATATATGAAGTAGTGGCACGATTAATAGTAATATTGGATATAACATGATTTTGTCCGTTATAGGTTCCTGAAAATCCCGAGCTTGCTAAAGGCAGGAATCCTGCACCACCATTCCAGCCGGAAGTGGCCGAAGCATCAATATCTGCAGTTTGTATATAATATTTACTCCATTGCCCGCTTTGAGATAACCAATAGAGATTATCCAGTGTCTCAATCTGGAATGGATCTCCGGCCGAACCATCACCTGCCGCCGGAGGCGTTGCAACCTGGGCATTTATTGTACCTAGTGTTACTGTAAATAATACCAAAGCAAAGAGTTGAGTAGAACTTTTCATGTAAAAGAATTTAAATTATATTTAAATGAAGTGGACGATACACATAAACTGAAATCAGGAATTCATATATCTCAAATATATGATAATATTTCTATTATATTTTTTTCCTGATAAATATATCATGTTACTCCATATTTATATTTCAGAAATCCATTGATTACGATTACTGATAAAGGCCGGTAATATCAATGACTGCCTGCGCGCCGTCGCCAGAGGCTTTGGCCGCCGGAGACGGGCAGGCAGGGAAAATTGGAATGCCGGTCAGAAGGATAATGAGAAACGGCAAAAGAGCTGCAGGATTTAAACATGAATATCTACAGCGTCATATGTGTCTGAAAAAAAGGCCGATTGATAATATACAACCGGCCGGATAGCTTTTCTATATCTTCGTTTACTGAAACTTTAAAGTATCCGGTTCAGTAATCGAACCATTACTGACACTGATTTCCGTAAGTGTCGTATCATTGAACGGAGCTATTGGCATAAACTCCAGGTTATAAATTCCTTCACTTAATCCCTTGAACATAAATCTGCCGGTAAGAGTATCTGCATATGTTGAGGAAGTGTCCTTTGACCCTGAGATTGCATAAATAAAAGGTCTTGCCTCTGGGGGCGAAACAACACCCTCAATTGCACCGGATACAGCCTCCGCGTACACCCTGAGTACCGGCTTCAGGATATAGTTATCATTACCTGTATTGACTATTGACCTGCCTGCATCAAAATCGATAGTGTACTCATAGGCAATCCCCGGTAAAAATTCTTTATGTACATTCAATTTTAATCCTGATTGCTGTGCACTTGGAGTTTTCAGATCATAAGTATCCTCACCGATCAGGAGATTATTATTCTCACCCAGTATTAATCTTACCTGGCTCAGCATTCCTGTGGGAACTTCCTGCTCAGCCAGCAAAGTGTCCTTACCATTTACCAGATCAAGTAGGTTATATATTCCACTTTGGGTATCAAGGTCATATATTGAGTCATCAATTATAACCTGAACCCCTAGAATCTCGATATTTAACTGATCATAACCTGCAGGTGCATCTGTAAGATTAAATGACAGTTTGACTAAATTCTCAGGCTCCTCGTTTTTACTGCATCCTGATAAGAACGCTGCTATTGAGGCAACCATTATCAGTGTTAAAATCCTTGTTTTCATTTTTTATTCAATTATAAAATATCCCGATCATACTATCAGATAAGTGAATCTGTACAGAATTTAATCCATCAAAGTTAGTTTCTCTTTCAGGTTTTACCTATTGTTTAAATTCACAATTATACTACTTAAACGCTTAAGTTAATATATTGTTTCATCACAGGTATGTTGTATTTAACAATAGACTCTTCTTAATCCTCAGCCATCACGCAGAAGCCGGCAGAGCATCTTTATGCTGACGATGATCATGACTCATATTGATCTTTTAACGGCAATATCAGAAAAAACGAAAGAAAAGTGGATAATGAAACAGGATGTTAAATATTTTAAATCTAACTTTGACTGTGAATGCAGCCTGACCAGGGTTGCCCCTGAGAAAAGCAGATCAGACATAAATACAAATAATAGATTTATTATTAAGGTTTGGAACTATTCAATATTTAACATATGGAAAAGAGAGGATATATAGATAAAGTAAGATCCTTTTTTTTAGAAGGACAGGTTTCATTAATGTATCTGGTTATTATTGTCTCAGTCACGGGATTGATCGGATGGGTGGCAAGAGGGATCGGCCTTCTGGAGAATTCTTTTGTCCTGTTCCCGATTCCGCATCTTTCTGCCCTGATCTTTATAGCCCTGGCAGTATTCCTCCTGATATATCTCAAAACAGAAATACCATCATACGTATCGACCATTTTTCTAATTTCTGTTTCGGTTTTTTGCCTGTATATGTTTTTGAATTTCTTCTTTCACTTTGCATACGATATTGAAAAGATCTTCACCAGAAATCCGATGAAGATCGGCAATATGGAGATTGACCGGATCTCTCCGATAAGCACAATGCTGTTTGCTTTTATTTGCATCGGTATTTGGGGGCAGGTTAAAAAAGAAAGATATATACACGTATTTGTAGGGTGTCATCTTTCTCTGGCAGTGTTTATTATCTCATCAATAATAATAATAGGCTATCTCTTTAATGCCCCGTTGCTGTATGGCACTAAAGTAATTCCGGTATCTCTTCCCGCAGGGATAAACTTCCTGATTTTCAGTCTTGCCCTTATCCGGCATTATGACCTGAGAGTATGGGTAACCAATAAGCAGATACTGGACAATCCGTTTACACGGCTGTTGATAAGATCCTTTTTGCCGGTGATAATATTCATGTTTGTCCTGGATGGGTATCTCGATGAAAAATTTGAAACAATCGGAAAAGTTAATCTTACATTCACAACAGCGGCTATCCTGATACTTATAGTTAGTGTCACAATATACATTCTCATAAAAATATCATCAGAAGTAGGCAGCCTGCTTCACAAAAAGGAGGTACAAATAAGGGAAAGCGAAAAAAGGTTCAGAACAGTTGCTGATAATACATTCGACTGGGAGTTCTGGATGGGTAATGATAATAAATTCATATATATTTCTCCATCATGCGAAAGAATTACCGGCTACGGGCAGAAGGATTTTTTTGATAACCCCGACCTGATGACTCAGATTATTTATCCTGATGATACCCACATTTATACAGATCACTTAAATGAAGATAATTATTCAAGACCCTGCGACGGAATTGATTACAGGATCAAAACCCGTTCAGGTGAGATCAGATGGCTATACCATGTATGTCTGCCTGTTTATGATGAAAATGGAAAAATAATCGGAAGACGGGGAAGCGGAAGTGATATTACAGCAAGAAAGAATTACGAAATTCAAATCAATGGGCTTAATGATAAGCTGAAATTGTTAAATAGTGATAAAGATCGCTTCATCTCGATCCTGGGGCATGATCTGAAGAATCCTTTTCACAATATCCTTAGTATTGCCGACCTTCTGGGGAGTGACCTGGACACACTTTCAAAAGATGAGATAAAAACTTATGTCGATGTTTTGGGCGAATCGGCACAGCTCACAAATAAACTGCTTGAAGATATCCTTATGTGGGCACGAAGCCAGCAGGGCAGGATCCCCTTCGAACCTCAGAATTTTGAATTATTCGAAGTTTGCAGAGGCATTGTTGATATCTTAAAGTCAAATGCATCTGCAAAGAATATTATGATCAATCAATCGGTCGGAGAAAATCTGAATGTTTATGCAGATGTTTCAATGTTAAGAACCGTTATATTGAACCTTGTATCAAATGCAATAAAGTTCACAAAACCAGGTGGGAAGATCGATATTAATGCACGGGAGGATGATGATTCTGTAACTATTTCAGTTTCAGATACCGGTGTTGGTATTCCACCTGACAGGCTTTCCAAACTATTTGATATTACGCAGGTAATTTCTACGGAAGGAACTGCCGAAGAATCAGGAACCGGTCTGGGACTGCTGCTCTGTAAAGACTTTATTGAGAAACACGGGGGGACTATCAGGGTTGAGAGTGAAATCGATAAAGGGAGTGATTTTATTATTAAGCTCCCTAAATAAATATCACAGATATACTGGACACTGTATTCTGAAATAGATCAATAAGGCAGCGAACGACTTGGTAGTATTCGTTTCTCTCTCTCTCAGTCTCTGCGTCCATGAGTCTCTTAGTCATCTTCCACTCCTATCTTCCGTCGTACCGCCGTACCGCCGTACCGCCGTACCGCCGTACCGTCGTACCGCCGCACCGTCGCACCGCCGCTTCCATTTCTCAAATGACAGAAGATATATCCGGGTTATACAGGTTTCGGTTTGAGCGATACCAATAAAACCATTATACCAGCCAGCTTGCTAATGGCAGTTTTTATTTAGAATAATTATATATTACGGCATATTTAGTCATATTACGTATTTATACGTTGTGTAACTGAAATATTCGTTTTAAATTGCCTTTATGAAAAAATTAACAAAGAAAGAAGAAGAAGTAATGCAGGTCATCTGGAACCTTGAAAAAGCTCTGGTAAATGATATAATTTCGAAGCTTCCCGATCCTGACCTTCCGTATACTACGATCTCATCGATCGTAAGAATACTTGAAAAAAAGGGATTCGTTAATCACAAATCCTATGGTAAGACCTACGAGTACTTTCCTGTTATCTCGAAAGAAGAGTACAGAAAGACACAGTTGAAGAATTTTGTAAAGACCTATTTTGATTCGTCATATAAGAATGTGGTATCATTCTTTGCAGAGAATGATGACATTGGACTTGATGATCTTAAAGAGATCATTAACCTGATTGAATCCGGAAAATCAGAAAAAAAATGATTGAAAGCTGTCTGGTTTACCTTATCAAGGTAAGTATCGGTACTGGTCTCATGTTAACAGGTTACCAGTTGCTGTTCAGAACTGAGACAAACCATACCCGAAACAGGATATATCTCCTGTCATCGATGATATTGCCAACAATCCTTCCATTAATAAATATTAATATCCTTCAGGCTGATAATTCAGGTATAATTCATGTCTCAGAAGTTAAAAGCATTCTGGTTGATGTTCCGGTAAATATTAATGAAGGGATAAATTTAGCAGTGACAAAGATAGGGTTCCTGGAAGTTTTAACATTCCTGTATCTCCTGGGGCTTGTTTACAGGATCATTGTATTAATTGTCTCGTGGATAAAAGTCAGGATCATAATCAATAAAGGAAAGCATTTTCTCAGGGATGGAATCAATATCACGGTTGTTGACGACCATATTCCGCCTTTTTCTTTCTTTAATCAAATTGTAATTCCTGAAAACTATTTTATCGGTCCTGATTCAGAAAATATCCTTCTACATGAAATAGCTCATATAAAGCAAAAACATTTTATTGACCTCCTCATTTGTGAGATATTTCTTGCTATATATTGGTTTAATCCCTTTTCACGTATTCTTGGCAAATTTATTAGGGAGAATCATGAATTCATGGCCGACAGCAGGGTGTCAGCTAGATGTAAAAATATTAGAACCTACCAGTTATCATTACTCCAGGTCAATGAGCATGGGAGTTATTTTAAGCTTGCACATAATTTCAATAAACGCATAATTAAAAAACGTATAATCATGATGAACCGCCCAAAAACAAAACCAAACGCAAAACTGAAGTATTTATTACTGTTACCGTTTATCGGGATCCTGGTTTCAATCACTATAACATGTAGCAAAGACCCCAGGATGGTCCTTGATCAGGATTCAGGTATATTATCGGATGAATCTACTGAAAGTATTCTTACAGCAATTCAAAAAAGTATAACATATCCCAGCGATGTTGCCAATGCAAATTATGAAGACGAAATATATGTTGTACTAAAGGTAAGAAATAACAAAGTTATCGAAACTGATACCTATACTGATGAACATGATTTTACTGCCCCTGTTATCAGTGATGTTATGGTTGCAGCATACAGGAACTACGAATCAAAAGAAACCGGTGCTACAAAGGATGAACTCACCAATTCACTGGAAATGAATTGTGTCAGGACAATGAATGAATTACCCGAATTAAATATCCCCGAATCGAAGAGAAAAACTATTGAATTTGCTATAAAGGCTAATTTCACACTACAAAGGGATTATAGCCAGGAAGAAATATTCATAATAGTAGAACAGATGCCAAAATTCGAGGGCGGAGATATCAATAAATTCAGGGAATGGGTCCAGGACAGACTAACTTACCCTGAAGACCTTAAATCAAAGGGCGTTGAAGGGAAAGTATTTGTTTCGTTTGTTGTTGATCCTGATGGGTCAGTCAGTAACACAGCCATTTTAAGGGGGCTGGATCCTGTTCTTGATAAAGAATCTCTGGATGTCGTAAACAGTTCTCCCAAATGGGAACCCGGACTTCAAAGGGGTGTACCTGTAAGGGTAAGATTTTCAATTACAATCGCTTTTGGTAATCCAAAGTAGCCATACAAAATTATTTGATCAAACATTGCTTTTTAGAGTCAGAAGAGCCGGTTGCCGGCTTCGCCCGCCGTAGCTGAATGGAATATTGGACTATTGGAATAATGTTGTACCATAATAATGGACAGTGCCAAACATTTAGAGTTTGCTTCATCACGGGCACCAGGGATTTGCAATGACCCTCCCTGCATGCGTTCCAGGATCAAACCTTGAAATAGGAATCCTATTACTCTACCCTATAACATTTTCTCATATCTCATATCTAACACCTTTGTCTCTTAGTCCCTGAGTCTCTTAGTCCCTGAGTCCCTTAGTCCCTGAGTCTCTGAGTCCCTGGGTCCCTTAGTCCCTGAGTCTCTTAGTCCCTGAGTCCCTGAGTCCCTGAGTCTCTTAGTCCCTGAGTCCCTTAGTCCCTTAGTCCCTGAGTCCCTTAGTCCCTGAGTCTCTTAGTCCCTGAGTCTCTTAGTCCCTTAGTCCCTGAGTCCCTGAGTCCCATAGTCCCTGAGTCCCTGAGTCCCTTAGTCTCTTAGTCCCTGAGTCCCTTAGTCATCGATCCCTCCCTCTCCCGTTTCTCCCACTCCCTTCTTCCGTCGTACCGCTGTACCATCGCACCGCCGTACCGATCACCTTTCTCTTTCTCCGCGTTCTGCGCTTTACGCTGCTTTCCCTCAGCAGATGAAAGTTTAAACCAATTTGGCAGTTCTTCCGAGAATGGATTTGCAGTACCAGAATCGAATTAGTAATTTTACTATGATTCAGTAATGTAAAATTTACCGAGCATGAGAAGATGCCATACTTGAGGACAGTAGAGTGTTATTACATATATTTTAAAATATTAACAACTATAATCTTAAGTTGATAAGCATGGTCAAATTTAAAAATATTAGAACTGTATATTCAGTTCTGCTTTCTCTATTTATTGCCCTTACATCATTCGTTTCTGTATTTGTAAAAGATCCATATAAAAAGGAGTCATTGTCTTATGCTTCTCAGGGAATCGGGCAGGATGTTTATAATATGTTGGTCGTCTCGCCGATTCTTTTAATTGCTACACTCCTGATGAAGAGAGGCAGTAAATTATGGGAAAATGTCTGGGCAGGTGCAATGGTTTACATATTGTATTCATACACCATTTATGGATTTGCCGTTCATTTCAACTATTTGTTCCTGGCTTATTGTTCAATTCTCGGTTTATCTTTTTTCAGTCTTTTGTTTTATCATTTTTCGATAGACTACACAACATATAGGGTACCTGAAAAGCTCAGTGGAATATCTGTTGTAACTATGATTTTTCTTTCGGCTGTTGCCATGATGTTTGCATTTCTGTGGTTAAGCGATGTAATACCGTCATTGATATCTGGGACTCTTCCTGATTCAGTCACTGAAAATGATTTTTTTACTAATCCTGTACATGTACTTGACTTATCATTCGTATTACCTGCCTGTGTGATAAGCGTGATCATGCTTGCAAGGAAGAATATCATAGGCAGGATTCTTTCACAGGTCCTGTTGTCTCTAAGCATGTTCATGTTTTTCGCACTTTCGGCTATGGTTCTCGGGATGAAAGCAGGAGGAGTTACACAGGAGATTTCACCTGCCTTTATTTTTTTTATGACAGGAGCATTTGCAATGGTAATCCTGATTCTCTTCAGTAATGAAAAAGGGTAAATGATATATCCACGATTTATCGGAATATCCGCCCACTCACAGAGCCCTGCTGTCGGTATTATTAAAACTATAGCCAATAAGCCTGACCCATTATATTTATTTACTAATAATTTATGTAACAATCATGGAAAAAACAGGAAATCAAATGGATAAAGAATTTAATTGGGATAAATTATATAAACCAGGAGGAATTGCCGCTTTTCTAATCGTATGCATAATTCCAATCCAGATAGTAATTTATACAGTTTCTCCACCTCCTGATACTTCTATCGGATTTATAGATTTGTTTCATAAGAACTGGATTATCGGGTTGCTAAGTCTTGATTTCTTGTATTACATTAATAATGCACTGCTTGTTCTGGTATATCTTGCATTGTTCGCTTCACTGAGAAAAATTGATTTCGCAGGTATGTTAATTGCCGTGATTATCGGATTTATAGGAATGGGGATCTATTATGCTTCTTCTATAGGATTTGAAATGTTATCTGTCAGCAATCAATATTATTCAACTGAATCGCTGGAAATTAAGCAACAATTATTAGCTGTTGGTCAGGGATTGATTTTGAGATACAAAGGAACAGCCTTCGATGTTTATTATATTTTCAATGCGATTACTCTGCTATTGATATCTGTTACCATGTATAAATCAAGCGATTTTGGAAAATCTGCAGCAACCTGGGGATTGGTTGCAGGAATTTTTATGATAATACCCTCAACTGCAGGAACCATAGGATTGATATTCTCATTAATTTCACTAATTCCCTGGATTGTTTTCTCGATTTTAATTGGCAGAAAATTAATATATATGGGAAGTCAGAAGGAGTGAAAGTAAATTAATGTGCCATTGTGCAGAAAAAAGATATATTTAATACCTGGAATTGTTATAGATCTGATATTCAGACTTTAGTTAGTGCCAACACCCTGCAAAAATCAGATGCCGAGGATATTGTACAAGAAGTATTCATAAAATTCTGGACAAAACACAATGAAATAAGGGACAATAATAAAACATTATTCTGGCTTCTTCATGTTGCAAGAAACACAATTGCGGATTATTACCGGAAAAAGGACAACGTTGTAAAAAAGATCCGATCGGATACAATTCAGATAAACTTCGAAGATGAGCAAATAAAGGATGGGAGCAAAAAGTTAATCCCGATAATCAACAGTCTGCCTGTAATATATAAGACTGCATTATTGTTAAGCGAGATATATGGGTTGCCACATAAAGAGATTGCAGAACAACTTGGTTTAACGGTCACATGTATAAAAACCAGGGTAATAAGAGCCCGAAAACTTCTTGCAGAAAAAATGCATGCATGTTGTTCATTTGAATATGACAAATACGGAAATATCATCGATTGCTCCGATAAGCCTGCATACATTGATTGTCTGAAAAAATCAGAAAAAAAATAATATAAAAATGCCACTTTTTACTGATTCAATCGACTTTATGATATAGTCGAATTAAAATTTGTAAAAATGAAAAAGTATTTTCTCTTATTTACTATTTGCAATTTCTTTGCTGGTAGTCTTCTTCTTGCTCAGGAAGACAGTAACTGGACATATGATGTTGGTGTTCTGTTTTTCAAAACATCCGTAAAAAATCAACCTGATGAATTATTGTACAACCCTGTATTTGAAAAGTGGGAGTCAATTAATCAAAATTCCGGTGACTTTACTATTAGTGAATATAATGCCCTTGGATCATACCCTTTTAATTTAACAGTTGGAGTTGATGGTATTTTCAGATATAAAGAACATTTGATGATTAAAGTAGGATATTACTATACCAACACATTAGGGATTGGGGGGAAAGGAAATATTACCTATACTGATAATTCAAACGGAATTATTGTTACCGAAGAAAAAGTAATGTCATACAGTTCTCATCAGCTTAATTATTTTATCGGTCCTATTATACCGATCGGAGAAAAAGGATGTGAAATATTTATGGGATTCAGCATGATGTCTCCAACATATGTTGCTTATAAAGAAAAATATAAACGCACAGAGGCTGGTTCGACAGCTAAAGAATACAATAAAAAATTTACAGGCTTTTTCGGAAATTGCAGGAGTATAATAGGCATGCAGGTTCCATTATCAGAAAATTGGAGATTTGGTACAGAAATGGTATTTGCATATTTTAACGGAATAGAATTAATA